>CAYXOZ010000267.1:0-1500 GCA_964467135.1 uncultured Dehalococcoidaceae bacterium | reverse complement strand
TTTACCTCGTTTTCCATGGACGGGTCGTTGGCGACGCCGAAGATGATGTTGGCTTCGGGGTCGACCGCCTGCTTGATGACATCGGCGGCCTGGTTGACTTCGAACAGCGAGAGGTTGTTGCCGCCGACCACGTTGAACAGGACGGCCTTGGACCCCTCGATGGAAACGTCCAGTAGCGGACTGGCCAGCGCTTCCTTGGCCGCGTCGATGGCGCGGTTCTGCCCCGTGCCCTTGCCGATGGACATCCAGGCGGGCCCGGCGTCTTTCATGATAGCTTTGACGTCCGCGAAGTCGAGGTTAATCATGCCGGGAGTGGTTATCACCTCCGCGATGGCCTGTACCCCGTGCCGCAGCACATCGTCGGCCAGCTTGAAGGCGCTGTCCACGCCGGTCTTGTGGTCGCAGAGCGTGAGCAAGCGGTCGTTGGGGATGATAATTAGCGTATCGACCTTATCGATCAGGCCTTCAATGCCCGCCTCCGCCGTCTCCATGCGGTGCGACCCCTCGAAGGCGAACGGCTTGGTAACCACCGCGATGGTGAGGGCGCCGCCGTGCTTGGCTATCTCCGCCACGATGGGAATCGCGCCGGTGCCGGTGCCGCCGCCCATGCCGGCGGTCACGAATACCATGTCCGCCCCGGCGATGAGCTCTTTGATTTCATCGCGGTTCTCCTCGGCGGCTTTCGCTCCCACGATATGGTCGCCGCCCGCGCCCAGGCCCTTGGTCAATTTCGGGCCGAGCTGGACGCATACCGGCGCCTCGCATACGGCCAGGGCCTGTGCGTCGGTGTTCATCGCGATGAACTCGACACCCTGTATATTTTCTCTGACCATGCGGGTCACGGCATTACTGCCGCCGCCACCCAGACCGATTACTTTTATATTGGCTGGACTAGCTACGAAACTTGTTCTTGCCATGTCCTCCTCCTTTCAATAATTGATGATGTTAGTCAAACAGCTTTTTAAGCTGCTGGGCGAGCGCGTTGAGGGCGCCGCCGAATAAATTGCCTTTCCATTGCTTTTTGCCCCTGTATTTGCTGCCCCACAGCAGCAGGCCGACGCTGGTGGCGTAAGCCGGGTCGCGCAGTACATCCGCGATGCCGTGGATGTCGGTGGGCGCTCCCACCCTTACCGGTATCCTGAGGATTTCGCTGCCCAGGGAAGCGATGCCGGCCAGGTTGGCGCTGCCGCCGGTGAGCACCAGCCCCGCGGGTATCAGGGATTCGTAGTCCGAGTTCGGCATTTCCAGCAGGATTAGCTTCAGGATTTCTTCAATCCTGGCCCGGATGATTTCGCAGAGGTCCTGGTAGGAGACGCCGTGGCCGTCTTTGGATATCGCCGGCGCGGTGTCCGTTTTGCTGTCGTACACGGGCATGACGCTGCCGTATTTCTTCTTCATCTCTTCGGCGATTTCGAACGGCAGCCCGAGGCCGATGGCAATGTCGCGGGTGAGCTGGTAGCCGGCCACCGGCAGGATGGAGGTGTGCCAGATGCTGCCCTC
>CAYXOZ010000266.1:0-1512 GCA_964467135.1 uncultured Dehalococcoidaceae bacterium | reverse complement strand
CTAGTCCAGCAGCTCCATGATATGCCTGACCTGGACCGGCTTTTGATGTCGCGTCAGGCTATCGATAAGCTGCACCTCGCAGCCGGGACAATCGGTAACGACGACGTCCGCATTCGTCGCGGCGATATCGGCGACCTTACGGGCGGCGATTTTCTGTGACAGCTCGTAATAATAGATGCTGAAAGTCCCCGCCATGCCGCAGCAGCGGTCGGCGTCCGCCATTTCAACGTAATTTATATCTTTTAAAGACTTGAGTATCCGGCGGGGCGGCTCCTTGACGCCCAGGTAACGCCCCAGGTGGCACGGCTCGTGCCAGGTCACCGTTTTTCCCTTGAACTCAGCGGCGACATGATAGGCGGAGGGGGGCAACTGGAGAACGTCCACCAGGAACTCGGTAATGTCTTTTATTTTTGTCCCGAACTCCTGATAGTCTTTACGCCTCTCCTCGGTATCCGCTAAAAATTTCACATAGTCTTTCATCGCCGAGGCGCAGGTAGCGCAGTCGGTAACGATATACTCGACATCTTTAAACGCTTTTACGTTGGCATCGGCAAAGCGGCGGCCGGTAGCGAAATCTCCCGCCCCGAGAAAGACCGGGGCGCCGCAACAGCCCTGAGACTGCGGCACGCGCACCTCGACACCGTTTTTCGTGAGAAAAGCGACGATTTTTTTACCGAGCTCGGGAAAGACGAAGTCCGTCATGCAGCCGGTAAAATAGCCGACCTTATATTTCACGGGGACGCCGGCGGGGGGCCGGTTTATCTCCGGGATGGACTGGCGCAGGAATTTGGGGGCAATCTGGGGGATATGGCGTCCCTTCCCCAGGGCGGAGAGGAAAAAGGAGAGGTGGCGCACCGTCCCCTCCGTTTTCGGAAGAAAAATGCCCTGGAACCAGGAGGCAAAACGCAGCGTGTAGCCGAAAAGTCGGCGGCGCGGCAGGAGCCAGCGGAAAATCAGATTATAGGGAAACGGCACGCCTTTCCTGGTAACTTTGTCCGCGCGCGCCGCGGCCATCACCGCCGGCACCGAGGTCCCGGCTGGGCAGTTCTGCGCGCAGGTCCCACACAACGTGCACCGGTTGAGCTGCGCCGCCATTTCATCGGTGAGGGGCAGCGAGCCGTCCAGCAGCGCCCGGATGAGCATGATTTTGCCCCGCGCCACCGACGACTCCACCCGCTCCTCTTTATAGACGGGGCAGGCGGACATGCAGAAACCGCATTTGGTACAGCGGTCGAGGTCGGCTTTGAACTTTTCCACCTGTTCGAAAGAGAGGTTGGTTTTCATCTCTGTTGTTCGCCCCACCCCACCTGGATTCCCGCTTTCGCGGGAATGACAATGGGGGATGTTATTCTTAAGTTTCTTCCCAGATTTTGCCGGGGTTGAGGATATGGCGGGGGTCGAGGACATCCTTGATTTGCTTCATAATCTCGATAGCCTGCGGGTCCATGGCCTTCTTCAGGAAACGCTGCTTCTCCAGGCCGATGCCGTGCTCGCCGGAAAGCACGCCGCCCA
>CAYXOZ010000265.1:0-1533 GCA_964467135.1 uncultured Dehalococcoidaceae bacterium | reverse complement strand
GGGGAGGAAAGAATGCCTCACATGACCGGCGCCGAAGCCCTGGTGACATTGCTCGCACGGGACGGGGTCGAAACGGTTTTCGGGCTGCCCGGCGTCCAGATAGTCGATGCCATCGATGCCATCTACCGCGACGGGCGCATACGCTGGATATCGACCCGTCACGAGCAGACAGCCGCCTACATGGCTTACGGTTACGCGCTCTCCACCGGCAAGGTCGGTGTGGCGATGGTGCTGCCGGGACCCGGCGCGCTCAACACGATGGCCGCCATCGGCACCGCTTACGCGGCATCGGCCCCGGTGCTGCTGATTTCCGGCCAGATAGAGAGCCAGCACATCGGTTTCCACCGCGGGGCCCTGCACGAGCTCGACGAGCAGACCGATATCTTCCGCTATATAACGAAATACGCAGCCCGCGCCCGGCGGGCGGAGGACATACCGGACATATTAAGCCAAGCTTTACGGCAGCTAAAGACAGGCCGGCCACGTCCGGCGGAAATTGAAGTGCCCTTCGATTTATGGTCTAAGCGAGGGGAAATGACCTTCGGCAGCACCGAACGACTCACCCCGATTCCGCCCGAGGCTAGTGACATCGAGAAAGCGGCCACCATACTGAAAAAAGCCCGCCGCCCGATGATACTGGCGGGGCGGGGGGCCATCAAGGCGGGGGTCGCCAGAGAAATAACGCAACTGGCGGAGCATCTTAGAGCGCCGGTGGTCATGACGCCGGAGGGGCAGGGTCTGATACCCGTAATGCACCCCTTTTACGGGGGCAACTTCACCCTCTGGCTCAACCCCATTTTTCAGGAAGCCGACGCCATAATCGTGGTAGGGAGCCGACTAAGGGCTTCCGGCAACACCAGGCTCAACCTTAAGCCGGAGGTAAAAGTCATCCAGGTGGACTGCGACACCGGGGAGCTGGGGAGGAACCACCGGATAGACCTCGGCATCTCCGCCGACGCCGGACTGACACTCAACGCCCTGATTAAAGAGCTGGGAAACGGTTCGGGGAGCCGGTGGGAGGAAAAAGAAATAGCACAGCTACGCGGTAAACTAAAAAATAAGCTGGAAAAAGCGGCGCCGCTGCAAATGTCCATTATCGAGGAAATCCACGAGGCGCTCGGCGACGACGGCATCATCGTGCCGGACGTCACCAACGTGGGGTACTGGTGCGACATCGCCTACCCGGTCAACAAAATATACAGCTACATCGATTCCTCGTACTTCGCCACGCTCGGGTTCGCCTTCCCGACGGCACTCGGGGCTAAAGCGGGCAACCCGGACCGGCCGGTTGTGGCCATTTGCGGGGACGGGGGTTTCCCCTACGCTTCCGCCGAGCTCGCCACCGCCGTCCAGGAAAAAATGAATGTTATCGTGTTGCTCTTCACCGATAACGCCTACGGGACGGTCACGAACATCCAGAGGCGGCAGTTCGGGGGGAGATACGTCGGCAACAGGCTACATAACCCCGATTATGTCAAATTCGCCGAGGCCTTCGGGGCGGGGGGAATAAGGGTGGAAAACCATAAAGAAATC
>CAYXOZ010000264.1:0-1557 GCA_964467135.1 uncultured Dehalococcoidaceae bacterium | reverse complement strand
ATGGTGGATGTCACCGCCAAGGCGGCTACCGCCCGCGTCGCCGTAGCGAAAGGCACCGTCCGTATGCTGCCCGCCACCTTCAAGCTTATCAAAAGCGGCGGCACCGCCAAGGGCGATGTCCTCTCGGTCGCCAGGCTCGCCGGCATCATGGCCGCTAAAAAGACCCCCGACCTCATTCCCCTCTGCCACCCCCTCCTCATCTCCAGTGTCGATATTGATTTCACCCTCAATGAATCCGGTCACACGGTAGAAATAACGGCCACGGTTAAAAGCACCGGCCAGACCGGCGTCGAAATGGAAGCCCTGACGGCGGTCGCCGTGACCGCCCTGACCGTTTACGACATGTGTAAAGCCGTCGACCGCGCTATAAAAATCGAAAGCATCCGCCTGGTGAAAAAAAGCGGCGGCAAAAGCGGCACCATAACGCTTGAATAGCACCACCGTAATGTTGTATACTGGTCAACCAATAGTATTTGGGGGTGCGTCATGAAACTTACATGTCTCCAGGAAAACCTCAACCGGGGACTCAGCATTGTCGGCAGAGCGGTCGCCACCAAGACGACCCTCCCCATTACCAATAACGTCCTCCTGGCTACGGATAAAGGGCGTTTGAAGCTCGTCGCCACCAACCTGGAAATGGCTATCAGTTGCTGGATTGGCGCTAAAATCGAGGACGAAGGCTCCATCACGGTGCCCGCCCGCCTGCTGACCGAGTTCGTTAGCTCCCTCCCCGCCGATACGATTTCCGTCCATCTTTCCCCGCAGACCAAGACCCTGGGACTTAAATGCGCCCGCTTCGAAGCCCGCATAAGCGGCGTCGATGCCAAGGAGTTCCCCCCGATTCCCGCCGTCGATGAAGGCATTGCCACCGGCGTCGAAGTCGATGCCCTCCGCCAGGCCATTAATCAGGTCGTTTTCGCCGCCGCCACCGAGGAATCACGCCCCGTCCTTACCGGCGTCTGCACCCAGTTTGAGGACAAGACCATGACGCTTGCCGCGGCTGACGGTTTCCGACTCGCCGTCTTTAAGCTGCCCATCGCCGGGGCTTTCAAACAAAAAACGGAAGTCATTATCCCGGCGCGGACTCTCGCTGAGCTGAACCGCCTCATGACCGACGATGAGGAGTCCGTTAGTATCACTTTTAATCCCGGTAAGAGCCAGGTGCTTTTCCGACTTAAAAATACGGAGCTGGTATCGCAGCTCGTCCAGGGCACCTTCCCCAACTACTCCCAGCTTATCCCCCAGAGCTATAACACCCGCATGATTGTCAGCGTGGCGGATTTCCTGCGCGCCACCAAGACCGCCTCTATCTTCGCGCGGGATGGCAGCGGTATCGTGCGCCTTGTCGTTACGCCGGGCAGCGAGGCGAGCCCCGGCAAAGTCGCGGTATCCGCCCGCTCCGAAGAAATCGGCGACGATGTCGGTGAAATCGATGCCACCGTTGAGGGCGCCGACGCCAAGATTGCCTTTAACGGCAAGTATTTGACCGATGTCCTCGGCGTCCTCCACGAGTCTCAAGTAGCTTTAGAGACCACCAGCCCCTCCAGCCCCGGCCTG
>CAYXOZ010000263.1:0-1598 GCA_964467135.1 uncultured Dehalococcoidaceae bacterium | reverse complement strand
TCGTTCATCTGCCCGAAGACCATCACGGTCTTATCGATAACGCCGGACTCCTTCATCTCGCGCCAGAGGTCGTTGCCCTCTCGGGAGCGCTCGCCGATGCCGGTAAACACGGAAAAGCCGCCGTGCACGGTAGCGATGTTGCGGATAAGCTCCTGGATAATGACCGTCTTGCCCACGCCGGCGCCGCCGTAAGCCCCGATTTTACCGCCCTTGGTGAACGGCACGATAAGGTCGACGACCTTCAGGCCGGTCTCGAGCACCTGGGTGCTGGTGGCCGTCTCTTCGAAGGAGGGCGGGGGGCGGTGGATGGGCCAGTTGTCGTCGGCTTTCACCTCACCCAGATTGTCCAGGGGCGTCCCCATGACGTCGAAGAGCCTACCCAGCGTCGCCTTGCCCACCGGCACCTTTAAAGCCGAGCCGGTGTCGGTAGCCTCGGCGCCGCGCTCAAGGCCATCGGTGGGCGATAGCGCCAGGCAGCGCACCCAGTTATTGCCAAGGTGGTCCTGGACCTCCAGCACGATTTTCTTGTCGCCGCTGCCGATTTCCACAGCGTTATAGAGGGCGGGGAGGCCATCGGGAGGAAACTCCACGTCCACGACCGTTCCGATTACCTGAGCCACTTTTCCTTTAGCCATAATGACCTCACATCAGTCTGTCATTGCGAGGAGCGTCAGCCACGTGGCAATCCCAATCATCTTACAAATCCCAGGTCAGAGATTGCCGCGCCTCCCGACTGCGGTCGGGATGGCTCGCAATAACAATAAATTTTTTCCTTTTATATTATTTATTCCAGGGCCACCACGCCGCCGGTAATATCAAGGAGGTCGCGGGTGATAGCCTCCTGCCTGGCTTTGTTATAGAGAAGCGTCAAATCCCCGATAAGCTCGTTAGCGCTATCGGTGGCATTGCGCATGGCGACCATCCGGGCGGACTGCTCGCTGGCGATGGACTCCAGGATGGCATGATAGATTTCCATCTCCACGAAGCGGGGCAAAAGCCCGCCCAGCACCGCCCCGGCGCCGGGCTCGTAAAGGTAGTCGACGTTTTCGGCTTTCGGTATCACCGCCGGTTTGACAGGCAAAAGCGGTTTCATGGCCGGCTTCTGCACCATGGTGGAAATAAACTGGGCGTAAGAAATATAGACTTCGTCGATTGTTCCAGCGGTATATTCATCGATAACGATATGAGAGACGGGGAGGGTATCCAGGAAGCGGGGCTGGTCGCCGAGCTGGGTAAACTCGGCGGACATATCGCAGGCGAAGCGTACGGCGGCGTCCCGCCCCTTGCGTCCCACGGCGATGACTTCTACCTTTGCCTCCTGCTCGAGGATAAAGCCCGCCAGGCGGCGGTTGAGATTGGCGTTAAGGCCGCCGCAGAGTCCGCGGTCGGGCGTGATATGCACCACGGCGATTCTTTTGATGGGCCGACGCTGTAACAGCGGGTGCTGCAGGCCGATATCCGGCAGGGCCGCGAGGTCGGCGATGACCTGCTCGATTTTCGCCGCGTAAGGCCGGCCGGCTAAACCGCGTTCCTGGGCTTTACGCATCTTGGAGGCGGCAATCATCTCCATGGCGCGGGTAATCTTGGAGATATTGCGG
>CAYXOZ010000262.1:0-1606 GCA_964467135.1 uncultured Dehalococcoidaceae bacterium | reverse complement strand
GGGTGCCGCATGAAATACTGGTCGAGGGGATTGTCCCAGGCGACCAGAAAGCTCAGAGATTCGCCCTGCCCCCGACCGCTGCGGCCAGCCTGCTGCCAGGTGGAAGAGATACTCCCCGGGTAGCCGTCGAGGATAGTGGCTTCCAGCCCGCCGCTATCGATGCCGAGTTCTAAGGCGTTGGTGGCGACCACCCCCAGCAGCTTCCCCCCGAAAAGCTCTTTTTCAATCTTGCGGCGGTCCTCCGGCATGTAGCCACCGCGGTAAGGCATCACCAGGCGGGAAAGCTCGTGGCTCTCCTCCTGCAAACGGTCTCTGGTATAGATATAGATAAGCTCGGTCAGGCGGCGGGTGCGGGTAAAGGTAAGGGTGCGGGTGCCCTGCAAAATAAGCTCGGTAAAGATATTGGTGGACTCCCAGTGAGCGCTGCGGCGGGCGGTCTTCTTCTCGTCGATAAGGGGCGGGTTCCAGAAAACGAAGTCCTTCCAGCCGCGCGGCGAGCCGTCCTTATCGACGACCTCGCAGGGGAGGCCGGTCAGGGCTAAAGCGTGCTCGCCGGGATTGGCGACGGTCGCCGAGCACAAGATAAACTGCGGGTCGGAGCCGTAAAGCCGGCACAAGCGGCGCAGGCGACGCAGGACGCAGGCAACGTGGGAGCCGAAGACCCCGCGATAGTAATGGGCTTCATCCACCACGACGTACTTCAAATGGCGGAATAGAGTTGCCCAGGACTGGTGCTGGGGCATGATGCCAATGTGCAGCATATCCGGATTGGTGAGGATGATGCGCCCGTACCTTCTAACGTCCGCCCGCTCCGAACGCGGCGTATCGCCGTCAAAAGTGGCGATGCATTCCCGGGGTAAAAGGGCGGGGGAGAAGAGCTCGTGGAGCTTGTGGAGCTGGTCCTGTGCCAAGGCTTTAGTAGGAAAGAGGAAGATGGCGCGGGTAGCGGGGTCGGTCAGTACCGACTGCATGACGGCGATTTGATAGACCAGGGTCTTACCGCTGGCGCTGGAGGTGGCGATGATAACGTTTTTGCCGGCGCGGACGTGATTGACCGCCTGCGCCTGGTGGGAGTAGAGGCGCGAGAGGCCGTGAGTGTCGAGGGCGTCCTGGAGGGCGGGCGCTAGCGGCTCATCGAGCTTGCCGTAGGAGGGGCGGCGGGGGGCGATATGCTCGATATGGGCAATCTGGTCATTATAGCCGGAAAGGGAGCGGATATGGTTAAGGAAAGCCTGGATTTCCATAGAGTGTTACCTAGATGTCAATAATTTCGATATCGTAATCGAGGATTTCGGCGTCGAAGTTACCTTTCATAATGAAGTCGACGACCTTAGAGAGGACCTCGTTCGAATGCCTTTTATTATTGCTGATAGTGGCGATGCCGATAGCCGCCAGTTGCCAGGTATCGTTATCGTCCACCTCGGCGACGGCGACATCGAACCGGCCTTTTACGCGGCCGAGGATAGACTTGACGACCTGCCGTTTCCCTTTCAGCGACATGTTTTCCGGGATACGCAGGTTGACCCTGGCCACGCCGACATTCATGTTTTTAATCTACCATTAGAACATTTGTGTGTCAAACGGCGGGGGCGTTTAATCTATTTTC
>CAYXOZ010000261.1:0-1617 GCA_964467135.1 uncultured Dehalococcoidaceae bacterium | reverse complement strand
CGCCTCTTTCTTTAACATCTTCGCTTTGTCCGTCTTTTCCCACGGCAGGTCGAGGTCCATACGCCCGAAGTGCCCATACGCCGCCGTCTGGCGGTAGATGGGCCGGCGCAGATTTAGAGCCTGGATAATCGCCCCCGGCCGCAGGTCGAAGTGCTTGTTGATGAGCCCCTCGATTACTTTATTCTCGACCTTGTTGGTGCCGAAAGTCTCGATGGATACCGAGAGCGGATGTGCCTTGCCGATGACGTAAGCTATCTGCATTTCGAGTCGGTCGGCCAGTCCCGCCGCCACGATGTTCTTGGCGATGTACCGCGCCATGTAAGACGCCGAGCGGTCGACCTTGGTCGGGTCTTTGCCGGAGAACGAGCCGCCCCCGTGCCGCGCGATGCCCCCGTAGGTGTCCACGATTATCTTGCGGCCGGTGCAGCCGGTGTCCGATACCGGCCCCCCGATGACGAACCGCCCGGTGCCGTTGACGTAAAATTTAGTGGCTTTATCTATCAGAGAGGCCGGAATAACGTTTTTAATGACGTGCTTGATGACATCCCTCTTTATTTGCTCGAGAGTAACGTCGTCGTCGTGCTGCGCCCCGATGACCACGTTATCGACGCGCTTGGGGACGCCGTTATGGTATTCCACCGTCACCTGGCTCTTGCCGTCCGGCCGGAGGTATTTCAGTATGCCTTCCTTCCGCACCTGGGCCAGTCGGCGGCATAGCTTGTGCGCCAGCATGATGGTTAAAGGCATCATTTCCGGCGTTTCGTTGCAGGCGAAGCCCACCATCATGCCCTGGTCGCCCGCGCCGATTTCCTCGAGGTGGCTGACGCCCGTGCTTTCCCTCGCCTCCTGCGACTTGCTTACGCCCAGGTCGATATCGGTGGATTGGGGTTTGATGGATACCATCACCCCCACGGACTGGTGGTCGAACCCATATTCGGGCTTGGTATACCCGATATCCCGGATCACGTCTTTGACTATTTGCGGCACCTCGATGTAGCAATCGGTGGTGATTTCCCCCAGGACGATGACCAGCCCGGTGGTGGTGGCGACCTCGCAGGCGACCCTCCCGTAAGGGTCTTTTTCCATGATGGCGTCCAGGATCGCGTCCGCCACCTGGTCGCAGATTTTATCCGGGTGCCCCTCCGTCACCGATTCCGATGTCAATAGATAATTGGACGAAGATGCGAAATTATTGGGCATCTTTTCTCCTCCGTTCTCATTTGTCATTGCGAGGAGTCCCGATGCAGTCGGGACGACGCGGCAATCTCAAACATTGACCTGCATCTATGATAGGGATTGCTTCGCCCCCCGATTTTATCGGGACGGTCTCGCCATGACATTGTTTTAAGTCCCTTCCTGCCAGCTGCTCAGGTACTTTTTCTGCTCGGCGGTCAGCTTGTCGATGGCCACGCCCATGGCTTTAAGTTTCAGGCGGGCGACCTCTTTATCGATGGCTTCGGGAACGGGGTGGACTTTAATCTCCAGTTTTCCTTTGTTCTTTACCATGTATTCGGCGCAGAGCGCCTGGTTGGCGAAGCTCATGTCCATGACGCTGGCCGGGTGCCCCTCCGCCGCCGCCAGGTTGATCAGTCGCCCCTCCCCCAGCAGGTACAGGCT
>CAYXOZ010000260.1:0-1629 GCA_964467135.1 uncultured Dehalococcoidaceae bacterium | reverse complement strand
AAGGTCATCCATGCCGAGCGCGGCCAGGGTCTTTCCGGTGGGGAGGCCGGTCTTCTCATCCCAGCCGCGGAGCCGGTAATACTCCCGGAGCATAGCTTTAAATTTAGAGCGGTCGAGCATATTTCCCGTCATATCTACAGGCCCAGCGCCCGGGCCGGGCATAGTCATCCTGGCGCTGTGGACACTGCCTGCGAGCGGCTCGGTAAAGTTGAACTCCGGCGGATAATCGTCTTGCGGGACTCGATGCCCCTCCCGCACCCGGATGAGCCGCTGCATATTAAAAATGCGTTCGGCGAAGAAATCGAGCTCGCCGGCGGCGATGCCCGTTACCGCCGTAAAGAGATTCCCCTCCAGATACGGGTCGCCGACGCCGTCCGGGGTGCTCAGCGAATAGGTAATCGGCCAGACGTAGTCGCACAGTCCCAGGCTGTCGCGCAGATAAGTACGATTCTGGATGTTCCGGGCGGCCAGCGCCTTGCCCTCGTAAGTGGTCTGGTCGGCGGCGGCCTCGCCCCCCCAGAAAAGCCTGGCGATTTTCAGCAACGATTCCGGCGAGACTGGCGACGAGGCGGGGTCCGCCTGGTGCATAGCCCACGCCATCCGCACATAGCCCATTTCATGGAGGGCGATGGGGTGCATCCGGGTCTCGAGGGGGTAGATAAGGGCATGGGCGATAAAAGCCCGGGGTGACATGTCATCGTGCTGGCCGATGGGGGCGACGTTATAAGGGAACCGGGCGCCCGCTTTTTCAGATACCAATCCGCGCGCCCTCACCATGCCCTCGGCGAGGATGTCCCCGAAACCCTCGCGGCAGGCGATGGCGCGGAGCAGCTTTTCCAGGAACCGGCGACTGCCGATTTCGCCCAATGGCAGGCCGGTCTCGCGCTCGGTCAGGGCGCCGGCTTGATAACATCTATAGAGCCACTCCACCATGTTCTGGAGCTCGAAGGTATCGATGGAATAATCGTTGGCGAGGGTGGGGGCGTCGAAAAGCGTCCGGACAGGCTCATCCTCGCGGCCGTACATCCAGGGGAGGTAATACTCCATGCCCTGGCAACCGCGCAGTCCCTCCAGGGCGGGGTCGTCCCCGAAGCGATACTTAAGCTTGGAGCAAGCCAGCCCGCACTGATAGCAGTGCCGCCGTCCCAGCTCCTTCAGCAGGTGGCCATGGCCGGTGCCGCCGATGCGCGGGGTAATGGCCAGGCTGACGGTATTTTTTATCTTGATGGTATACCGGTTAAGCTCCTTGAGTCGGGCGGGGTCGGCGACGGTGGGATTATCGCCCGTGCCCCGCACGACGATGGCTTTAAGCTTCTTGGAGGCCATGACTGAACCGAGGCCGGCCGTGACGGCCGCCTGCTGCGAGCCGTAAAGTGTGGCGGTGCGCACGAGGTTTTCCCCGGCGACGCCGGTGGTGACGAAGCGCGCCTTATCACTAAAGTCCTGCCGGAAGATATCCTCGACCGCGCAAGCGCCTTTGCCCCAGAGATGCGAGGCGTCCCGGAGCTCGACTTTATCATTGTTAATCAGGAGCAAAGTCGGCCCGGCAGCCCGCCCGTCGATAACGATGCCGTCCCAGCCGGCTTTCTTGAGCTCGGCGGGGAAAAAGCCGCCCAGGCTGCCGTAGCA
>CAYXOZ010000259.1:0-1634 GCA_964467135.1 uncultured Dehalococcoidaceae bacterium | reverse complement strand
GGCTCTTGGTCAGCTCGGGGTCGAGGTTGTTGATGGCGACCACCTGCAAAAGGCTAAAGTACTTCTCGTTGCTCTTGGGCGGCCGGCCCTGCCCGGTAACGAGGTCACCGTTGCGCAGGCCGAAACGACGTATTTGCGATGGCGAGATATAAACGTCCGTCTGGCTGGGGAGCAGGGTCTCCTGTCGCAGGAAGCCGTAGCCGTCCGCCATGATTTCCAGGATGCCGCTGCAAAAGATATTGCCCTGCTCGCCGGTATGCGTCTCCAAGAGGCGCATGATAATGTCGTGTTTTTTCAGCGTGGCCGGCGTGGCGATGCCTTTCTCTTTCGCCATTTCTACCAGCTCTTCCTTGGTCTTCGTTTCCAGGTCCGCGATCGTCATGTTGGCGTTCGCGGTCGAGCCGACGTTGGTGCTGATGGGGTTCACCGGGCTGGGAGTAGCGGCGGCCCCGGCATTAACGTTCGTATTGTTCGCGTTCGAATTATTCGAGTTATTCATGTTCATGGTTCCACCTCACTCTGGTCCCATCTCCCTGGGGGGAAAAGGGGTATTCTAAAGTCCTTTCTTATCGATTATTTTTTCGCCACGCTTTTCCAGTCGGCCAGGAAGCGCTTGATGCCGATATCGGTCAGGGGGTGCTGTATCATCTGCATCAGCACGGCGTGGGGCACAGTGGCGATATCCGCCCCTGCCATGGCCGCGTAAGTAACGTGCATGGGGTGCCGGATGCTCGCGGCGATGACCTCGGCGTCCAGCTCCGGGTAGTTGCCCAGTATCGCTAACGTGTCTTCCACTACCTGCATCCCGTCCTGGCCGATATCGTCCAGCCGGCCGACAAAGATGCTGACATAGGCGGCGCCGGCCAGCGCCCCGAGCAGCGCCTGGTTGGCGGAAAAGCACAGGGTCATGTTGACCTCGATGCCTTCCTCGCTTAAGACGCTGGTGGCTTTAAGCCCTTCGGCGGTAATCGGTATCTTGATATTGACGTTAGGCGCCCAGGCGGCCTTGACCCGCGCCTCTTTTATCATGGCTTCAGCGTCTTCGGAAAGCACCTCCACGGACACCGGCCCATCTACTATTTTGCATATCTTTTTGGTCGCGCTTTCGTAGTCGGCGTGGCCTTCCTTGGCTAAAAGCGACGGATTGGTGGTGACCCCGCTGATAATGCCCAGCCCGGCAGCCTGCTTTATCTGGTCGATATTGGCGGTATCTAAAAATATCTGCATATGTACCTCCTAGTTGGTGGCCAGGGGCAGCGGCGGCTGCGCGCCCTCGCGAAAGACGCCCTTGGCTACCCCGACGAAGTCGCGGAAGAGCGGGTGGGGACGGCCGGGCCGCGAGAGGAACTCCGGATGGAACTGGCAGCCGAGCATCCAGGGATGGTCGGCCAGCTCGCATATCTCGACGAGCTTATCGTCGGGGGAGACGCCGCTGTAAATCATGCCCGCTTCGTGCAGAGCATCGCGGTACTGGTTATTGAACTCCAGGCGGTGCCGGTGGCGTTCCGTGATGACCGACTGCCCGTAGGCCTTGGCGGCGAGGGTATCCGCCAGCAGCTTGCAGGGATAGTTGCCCAATCGCATGTTGGCGCCCTTGGTCTGCAAGGCCTTTTGCTCCAGCATGTAGTCGATGA
>CAYXOZ010000258.1:0-1637 GCA_964467135.1 uncultured Dehalococcoidaceae bacterium | reverse complement strand
AGGGGGGCGCCAAGCGCCCCCCTCTTTCTTACACTCCCTCTCCAGCCGGTTGAACACCGGTCTCAATAATATGACGGGCTGGAGAGGGCAGGGTGAGGTCAAAAATAATGCGGCTGTTTCTTAAAATCTACTTTACCCGGCCCTCCGCCGTGTTCCAGTTGATGTTCTTGAAAAACGCCCCGATGTAGTCGGCCTTCTTCAGCCCGTAGTCGACCATGTAGGCATGCTCGAAAACGTCCATGACGAGGATGGGCTGGCAGCCGGCCAGGTGGCCGACGTCGTGCTCGTTGATCCATACGTTGCAAAGCTGGCAGCTGGGGACGTCGTAATAGAGAACCACCCAGCCGATGCCCCGCATCGCCCCGGTGGCGCGGAAGTCCTGCTCCCAGGCCTCGGTACTGCCGAAGGACGCCTCTATCAGTTTCCCCAATACTCCTGATTTTACCAGGCGGGTCTTGCCCCCGAGGTTCTCGAAGTACAATTCGTGGAGTCTCATCCCGTCGAACTCCCAGCCGACCCGCCGCTTGAGCTCGGCGTATTCGGGGCTGGCGGTCTTACCTTCCCTGAGCATCACCGCCAGGGCGTCTGTAACTTTGTTGGTGTTGGTCACGTACCCCTGGTAGAGCGTAAAATGGTTTTTCAGCAGTGTCTCGCTGAACCCTTCCATGCCGATGAGTTTGCTGTAGTCTTTCGCTACAAAAGCCATGGTAAATACTCCTTTTTCACCTGTATAGTGTTGGTATATTTATTATTAGACTTTCTTGAGGAATTCTTTGACCTGGAAGTCCCATTCCCGGGATTCCACGTCGACGGTGCTGCCCTTCTTTTCCTCCGCGGCGGTCACGCGCACTCCCCCGCCGCCCCCCTCGAATTCGGCGCAGCAGCCGCCTTTGTCCTCTACCTTGAGACCGTAGCCCCCGGGCCCGAAGTATTTCACCGCCCGCTTGATGACCTCTTCCGGTTTTAGCTTGGATTTCGCCGATATCTTCAGCATATTTCTCTCCTTTTATCCGGATTTATTACCCGAGTTTGGCGTCTTTGTGCTTTTGCGCGATAGTCGCCGCCAGTGTGTCGAGCGCCTGGTAGTCGGCTTCTTTGGGCGCGCCCTGGCAGTAGACCGGCGGTAGTATTTCGACTTTAAGGTTGGGAATCATCCCGGCGATTTGCTCGACGGCTTTGCCGCCCCATCCGTAAGAGCCGATGACCGAGGCGAATTTCGCTTTGGGTCTAAGGGCGTTGGCCAGCAAGGCGGCGTAAGCCGCGCCGGGGTGCGGTCCCGCTAGTACTGTCGGCGTGCCGATAACGATGGTGGCGGCGTCCACCAGGGCGCCGGCTACTTTGCCGATGTCGCTGTCCGCCAGGTCGAACTGCTTTACCGTCACCCCGCGGCGGGTCAGCGCTTCGACCAGGTAAGCCACCATCCGGCGGGTGATGCCGTGCATGGAGATGTAAGGAATCACGACGATGTTGCCCGGCTCGTCGTAAGCCCAGCTCCGGTAGGCGTTGATGATGAACTCCGGTTTATCGTGCAGCGGCCCGTGGCTGGGGGCGATGATGTCGATTTTGTAGTCCTTTATCTTTTCCAGATTTTTCTGAATGATTAGTCGGAAGGGCATCATGATTTCCGCCCAGTATCT
>CAYXOZ010000257.1:0-1639 GCA_964467135.1 uncultured Dehalococcoidaceae bacterium | reverse complement strand
AAGTGCTCTTTATAGACAATCAGTCCGGGGTAAGCCTCAAAGGCAACGTTTTCGAAAGTGTTGAAGAACATTGATGGGTTTATCTTATCCCCTCGATGCAGGACGTCCACCAGCTTTCGCGTCATCGAGCCATCGGTAAAGTGGGCTGGCTTAAGCGCGGCGTACATCCGCCCGGTCTTCCCCGACTCAACACGGATATCCGGCACGACCAGCACCACCCATATTTTGGTCGGCGACGGCAAAGGCTCGATTACCTCTCCTCGCCCGGATACCAGCGCGGTGCCGCCGCGGATAAAGAAAGGAACGTCCGAGCCGAGCCGCGCCGCGAGTAGAAGCAGCTTATCGGTTGAAAGATTCAATTTCCACAGCTCGTGGAGACCTTTTAAGACCGTCGCGGCATCCGAGCTATCTCCGCCGAGGCCCGATAGAAGAGGGATACGCTTTTTTATCGTTACCACCGCCCCTTTTTTACTGCCGGTTTCTTTCTTAAGCAAATCTACCGCTTCGTTAACCAGGCTTTTTCCCGCCGACCACCCCGGTATATCGCAACTGAACGAGACGCTCCCAGCTTCCTCGAAACGCAGCGTATCGTAAAAGTCAACGGCCTGAAAAACGCTGCGGATTTCGTGGTAGCCGTCCGGTCGTTTACGGAGGACTTCCAGGGTGAGATTAATCTTTGCGGGAGCGTTAATTATCCACATATTTAATACTACAAATACTACCAATACTACAATTATATGAATATTGAATTATTGGTAGTATTGGTATTTATTGGTAGTATTCCTCCCGTTCTCTGAATACTCTCCACAAGCTGACCCATTCTTCCAGCGTAAAAGTCTCCGCCCGCCGCTGAGGGTCGATGCCGGCTTTTTCCAGCAGCGCTAGCACCTCTTCTTTAGTCAGCCCCAGGCTGTGCGATAGCGAGTTGGCGACCTGCTTGCGGGCGGCGGAAAAACCGGCCTTCACCAGCTTGAAAAACCCCCCCACGTTATCAACGGCGACGGGGGGCCTGGCATAAACGTCAATTTTCACTACCGCGGAATCCACCTTCGGCGTGGGGAAAAAGGCGGCGGCGGGCACTTCGGTGACAATTTCGGGTCGACCGTAAAACTGTACGGCAATGCTCAGCAGACTCTTTTTTCCTGCGGGGGCGGCGATGGTTTCCGCCACCTCTTTTTGTACCATCACCACCATCAACTCCGGCTTGACGGGCGCTTCGAGGAAATGGCGCAGGACCGGCGACGTTATATAGTACGGCAGGTTCGCCACGACCTTATAAGAACGCAGCGCCGGCGGAAAATGGGGAGGGCGCCCCTGTAAAAGCTCGGCGGGGTCCGTGCCGAGGACATCCTGGTTCAGGATTACGACGTTATCGTAAGGCAGCGTCTTTTGCAGGACCTCGGCGAGCCGGTTGTCCAGCTCGATGGCGATGACCCAGCCGGCGCGCTTGGCCAGTTCGGCGGTCAGGATACCGAGTCCCGGCCCCACCTCGATAACGGTATCGTCGCGGGAAAGCCCGGCGGCATTAACGATTTTCTCCAGCACGTCGCCATCCACGAGGAAATTCTGTCCCAGTCCCTTTTTCGCCCGGAGGTCCAGACGGCGCAGGATGGCTTTAGTCTGACTTAAAAGCGAGGGG
>CAYXOZ010000256.1:0-1653 GCA_964467135.1 uncultured Dehalococcoidaceae bacterium | reverse complement strand
AAACGCCCTATTTGATAATGAAGTTTACTATCTTGCCTTTTATGTATATCGTCTTGACCAGCTGCTTTCCCTCGAGGTATTCAGCGATGCGTTTTGAATTTTCTTTCATAAGCCGAGGCAACTCGGCGTCGGTGACGGAAGCGGCTAAAGACGCAGGGATGGTCACGGTGTCACGCAGCTTGCCGTTTACCTGCACCGGAATAACGATTTCTTCTTCTTTTATCAGGGCTTCATCCCACTTTGGCCAGGACTGGCTATGGATTGAGTAGTCGTAGCCCTTACGCTGCCAGAGCTCCTCGGCGAGGTGGGGAGCGGTCGGGGCTAAAAGCAATAAAAGTATTTTTATCGAGGACTGCCAGGCAGATACCGAAACGCTGCCTTCTTCTTTGACCTTGCCCAGGTAGTTGGTGAACTCCATCAGGGCGGCCACCATGGTATTAAAGCGGATTTTTTCGATGTCCCCGGTCACCTTCTTAATCGTCCGGTGGGTAAAGCGCATGAGCTCAATATCGCCCTGACTTACGGCAGAAGCATATTCGTCCAACACCAGGTTCCAGACGCGTTTCAGCCAGCGATTCACGCCGCTGATACCGCTATCGTCCCACTCACCGCCCTGGTCCCAGGGCCCGAGGAACATGAAATAGCCCCGCAGGGTATCCGCCCCCAGGCTGGCGACATAGTCGTCCGGGTTGACCACGTTGCCCCTAGACTTGCTCATCTTCTGCTGGCCGGAGAGGATGATGCCGTTGTTAAACAGCTTCAAAAACGGCTCACCAAAATCGACAATGCCGATATCACGGATAGCCTTGATGAAGAAGCGGGCGTAAAGCAGGTGCAGGACGGCATGCTCGGCGCCGCCGGTATAGAAATCGACGGGCAGCCATTTTTTGACCTTCGCGGGGTCGAAGGCGGCCTTTTCATAATGCGGGCTGGCGTAGCGCAGGAAATACCATGACGAGCAGACGAAGGTATCCATGGTATCCGTCTCACGCAGAGCGGGACCGCCGCACTCAGGGCATTTCGTGTTGACGAATTTCTCACTGTATTTCAGCGGCGACTCGCCGGTGGGCTTGAACTCGGCGTCTTCCGGCAAAAGCACCGGCAGGTCTTGCTCCGGCACCGGAACCATGCCGCACTTCTGGCAGTAAACAATCGGGATGGGCGCGCCCCAGTAGCGCTGGCGGGAGATAAGCCAGTCGCGGATTTTATAGCTGACAGTGCGTTTACCCCATCCCTTTTCCTCCAAAAACTTAGAGACAGCCTCGATGCCTTTTTCGCTGGGCAGGCCGTTGAACTGTCCAGAATTCACCATGATACCAGGTTCGATGTAAGCCGACTTAAGCCCTTGACCATCCCAATCCGGCGGTGAAATTACCACCGGTATCGGCAGGCGATATTTCCCGGCGAAAGCGAAGTCGCGCTCGTCGTGGGCGGGCACCGCCATCACCGCGCCGGTGCCGTAGCTCAAGAGAACGTAGTCGGCAATCCAGACAGGGACCTTTTTACCGTTCAGGCGATTGACGCAGTAAGCCCCGATAAAAACGCCGTCCTTTTCCTTCTCCGTGGAAAGACGCTCGATTTCACTCTGGCGGCGGGACTTCAGGATGTAAGCCTCGACTTCAGTTTTTTTATCGGGGGAGGTCAGTTTAGCTA
>CAYXOZ010000255.1:0-1656 GCA_964467135.1 uncultured Dehalococcoidaceae bacterium | reverse complement strand
GCGCAGCAGACATGGATAAGTAGCTTCTTCATGTAAGTTATTCTAACGCTTTACTCCTCATATTGGAATACCTCTTCCAGCTTTGCCCCCAGGGCCCGCGTAATCCTGAACGCGAGCTCTATCGACGGCACGTACTTGCCCTGCTCGAGCGCGATGATCGTCTGACGCGTACAGCCGGCTTGGCTCGCCAGCTCTTCCTGCGTCATTTCGTTGTTGTCGAAGCGCAGCCGGCGTATCCGGTTATTAATCCTGGGCATTTCTATCCATTCTCCAGTAGCCGATGATAATGCCCAGGCACTGCGCTATGGCGCTGATGATCAGGACGGACATGAACATAACATAAAGGAAAACCCCGGGTATCAGGTCCGTTTTTTGGTAGGCCTCGTTCAACCCGATGACCCAGACCACAAGGGTAAAAATGACCGCCATCCACTGGACGCGTGGCGCCCGGCCGAGAATCAGCCTGTCTCTTTCGTCTACCATGCCCTTTTTATGCAAAGTAGAATTTATAATTATCCCGTTGGCGACTAGCCCCCCTATCCACAGGATATCGATAATAATCCTGAATCCCCGGTCTTCATTGAAAGTGGAGATGCCTCCCATTAGTAGAAATACCAGGGTAAAGGCAATTGCGAAAGCTAGCCCGATTATCAGGCCCCAGAGAGCTTTTTTTTGCAATGGTGCCATTGAGCCTCCTTTATTAGTAAATTATATGGAACATATTGTAAACTATAATTATCAAAATGTCAAGTATACATTACATTGGAGATAAAAAAATATACTGTCCTAGATTAGCTTCTGCTGGTTGGACTTGTTGAAAGGTATCTTCAGGTGCTCGTAAGCCAGCCGCGTTGCCACCCGACCCCGCGGCGTCCGTTCCAGGAAGCCCAGCTGCATTAAGAACGGCTCATAGACATCTGTTATTGTCTCCGGGTCTTCGCTGATGGAGGCGGCGATGGTGTCCAGTCCCACCGGCCCCCCGTTGAACTTCTCGATGATGGTGCGCAGTACTTTATGGTCTATTTCGTCCAGTCCCAGGGGGTCGACCTCCAGCTTGGCTAGGGCGTCAACCGCTACTTTCTTGGTGATGATGCCTTTCGCTATCACCTGCGCGTAGTCCCGCACCCGCTTGAGCAGGCGGTTGGCCACCCTCGGCGTGCCCCGCGCCCGCCGGGCTATCTCTTTAAGCCCTTCCTCTTCAGCCTCCACTTTTAGAATCGCCGCGGAGCGTTTCACGATTTTTTCCAGCGAGGGCACGTCGTAGAAATCGAGGCGGAACACCGACCCGAACCTGTCTCTGAGCGGCGGGCTGAGCAGAGCGTAGCGGGTGGTCGCGCCTATTAGGGTGAATTTCGGCAGGTTGAGTCGCAGGCTCTTGGCGCCCGGCCCCTTCCCGATGATGATATCCAGGGCGTAGTCTTCCATGGCGGGATACAGTATCTCTTCCACCGTGCGGTTGAGCCGGTGTATCTCGTCGATAAACAGGATATCGTGACTGCGCAGGTTGGTGAGGATGGCGGCCAGGTCGCCGGTGCGCTCTATCGCCGGCCCGGAAGTCGTCTTGATATTTACCCCCACCTCCGCCGCGATGATGTGCGCCAGGCAGGTCTTGCCCAGGCCGGGCGGCCCGTAGAACATGATGTGGTCGAGCGGTTC
>CAYXOZ010000254.1:0-1658 GCA_964467135.1 uncultured Dehalococcoidaceae bacterium | reverse complement strand
TATAGCTATGACCGGTCACCCAGCCGACATCGGCGGTGCACCAGTAGGTGTCCTCTTCCTTTATGTCAAATATCCACTTCATCGTCTGATAACAGTGCAGGAGGTAGCCACCCTGGGTATGCACCACGCCCTTGGGCTTGCCGGTGCTGCCGCTGGTATAGAGAATAAACAGCGGGGCGTCCGCTTCCATCTGCTCCGGCTCACACTCGGCGGTGATATCCGGGGCATTCATCTCGTTATACCACCAGCGGTCCCTGCCCTCCATCATCGGTATTTCGATGCCGAGTCGCTTGACGACGACGACATCGGCGACCTCGGGGCATAAAGCGACGGCGGCATCGGCGCTGTCCTTGCTTTTTATCTGCCGGCCGCTGCGATAGTAGCCATCCGCCGTGATGAGAATCTTGGACTTGCAATCGAGGATGCGGTCGCGGAGCGCCTCGGCGCTGAACCCGCCGAACACCACGCTGTGCACCGCCCCGATGCGGACGCATGCCAGCATGGCGATAGCCAGCTCCGGAATCATGGGCAGATAAATGGAAACGGTATCGCCCTTTTTCACACCCAGCTTCTTCAGCACGTTGGCGAACTTGCAGACCTCGTGATAAAGCTGCTGGTAGGTATAGACCCTGGTATCTTCGTCCGGCTCGCCCTGCCAGATGATGGCGGCCTTGTTCTTGCGCCAGGTATTGAGGTGGCGGTCCAGGCAGTTGTAGCTGACGTTAATCTTCCCGCCGATAAAGTAGCGCACTTCCGGCTTATTTTTAAAGTCGTACTCCAGGAACTTATCCCACTTCTTGTACCAGTGGAGCTGGTCCGCCACCTGGCCCCAGAAGCTCTCCGGGTCTTTAATCGACCAGTTATAGAGGGCTTTGTACTCTTCCAGGCTCCTGAGGGCGGCCGACTGCGAGAACTCTTTAGGGGGCGTAAAAACGCGGTTTTCCGCCATCATCGAAGCGATTTCCTTGCCGGAAATCTGGCCGAGTATCTCTTCTTCCGTCCGGCCAGCTTCTTCGCCGGCGGCGGCAGAGGCGGCGGTGACCTTTTCCCCGTAGAGGGCGCGCTGAACGAGCTTCTCCAGCTCTTCGGGCTGGAAAGGCTTTACCAGGAACCCGATGGCACCCAGCCGGATGCCCCGGGTCATAACATCCACCGAGGGATAACCGCTGATGATGATATACTTCAGGGCGGGGTATTTCTTCTTCGTCTCTTCCAGGATGGTGAGGCCGTCCTTACCGGGCATGCGCACGTCCAGCACGACCACGCCGAGGCCGTCAGCCTTACTGAGCAGATTGAGCGTCTCGTTGCCATCGGCGGCGGTGACGACCTGGTAACCTTTATCGGTCAACCAGTCCGTCAGCGACTCCCGGACGATATTCTCATCATCGGCAATCAATATTTTCCTTTTTTCCGTCATTTATAACCTCTCCTTCTAAATCTATTCATCTTTCACGGTATTCTATGGAAGAATAATTTCTCTGATAGACCTCCTGCTAGCGCTCCCTGATAAGCCAGCGTAGAAGCCAGGTGGCGTGGGGACGGTCGAGATTGCTCACCCAGCTTCCGATCTTCTCGATATCGCCGTTGACGAGCGCGGCCAGCTCTTCGAGGGTCAGGGTATAGTAGCCGTCCACCCCGTCTTCCGTCCCTGCGGCGGG
>CAYXOZ010000253.1:0-1672 GCA_964467135.1 uncultured Dehalococcoidaceae bacterium | reverse complement strand
AATCTGAAAAGGGGGTTACGACCATGGCTTTAAGCAAAGAGATATATAAAGAGTTTGAGGATGTGGTCGGCGAGGAGAACATCTGCGACGACCCGGCCATCATGCCCTCGTACTACAACACCGAGTTCGCCGCTGTCATTCTCCCAGGCAACACCGCAGAGGTCCAGGCATTAGTAAAACTCTGCAACAAGCACAAGCTAAAGTTCCGGCCCATCTGCACGGGCTGGTCGGGAATGTTCCCCAAGGGCATCATCCTCCTCGACCTGCGGCGGATGAATAAAATCATTGAAATCAACGAGAAAAACATGTACGCCGTGGTCGAGCCATACGTTATCTCTGCGCAATTACAGGCGGAACTGATGAAGCGCGGCCTCAACTTCTGTATCAAAGGCGCGGGAACGAACTGCGCGGCGCTGCTGCGGGGTCACGGGCACATGGACCAGACCACCAGCGGCGACGACCGCAACCACCTGGCGATAGAGTGGGTCACCCCGGAGGGGAATATCGTGAGGTCAGGCGCTCTGGGCTCGTCCGACGAGTGGTTCTGCGGCGACGGTCCGGGGCCGTCCCTGAGGTCTATCCTCACCAGCGCCGTGCCGCCGGGCGTAACGCCAGGGGTATTCACCAAGGGGTCGATAAAGCTTTATCACTGGCCGGGGCCGGCCAGGTTCCCGGTGCAGGGCCTCTCGCCAAAGTATACGCTCAGCGAGATACCCGCCAACATGATGGCGCGCTACTACAGCTTCCGCTCGGTGGAAAAGATGTGGCAGGCGGAAATCCGGCTCGGCGAGGCGGAAGTCTGCTTCGAACTGATGGGCTTCAACGCGGCGATGGTCGCCTGCAACATTACGACCTGCAACGAGGAAGAGGAGGAGGTCTTTGCGAAGCTGAGCAAAGAGGTACAGGGGCCCGGCTTCTTTATCATTATCGCCGGCAACTCGGCAGAAGACTTCGCCTATAAAAAGAAAGTGCTCAACAAGATTGTCAGCGAAGCCGGCGGCAAGAGTCTGAAGTCGGTGGAAAACCCGGAAATCGAAGGCATCCTGTTGTGCCAGTGCGTGAGAATTTCCGCCTCCATCAGAGAGACCTTCCGCGCCGGCGGGGCTTTCAACTCCATTCCCATCATGGGCCAGCGCGACCTCACCATCAAATGGGCGATCGGCGCCGGCGAAGCCAAGAAGCCCCTGATTGAAAAGGGCCTTATCGTGGATGACGGCGGGGCTTTCTTCGGGTGGGGGGTGGAGCAGGGGCACCTCGGCAAGACGGAGATATTCTGCAAATTCGACCCCCGGAATGAAGTAGCTAAGAAAGCCGTGGAGACCTGGCAAAAAGAGCAGACGGCGCGGGCTTTCAAAGAGCACTATTTCGCCAGCACGATGGGACCGCAGGATGAAATCGGGCCGGCATTGTCCAACTACCATCTGTGGTGGCGCAAGCTCCTGAGAGCGATCGACCCCACCGGCGTATCCCCGGAGGGCGGCGCGCTCGTATAATCTTTTGCGTTAGAGTTAGAGGGGCGCAGCGCGCAAGGGTGCGCGCTGCGCCCCTCTTTTTGACGCTGCTTTTCCCACCAAGTATAATAAACATTAACTATCCGTAAGTAAATAATGTCAATGGTGGAGGGGTGTCCGAGTGGCCTATGGTGACGGTCTTGAAAACCGTTTCCCGAGCA
>CAYXOZ010000252.1:0-1713 GCA_964467135.1 uncultured Dehalococcoidaceae bacterium | reverse complement strand
GGCAGGATGGTATCCTGTCCGCAGCGCACCATGACGAACTGCCCCGGCCGGGCCTCTTCCGCTATACCAGGGGCTTCCAACCAGAAAAGGTAGACTGCCGGCAGCACCTGCACTGCCGAAACAATCGGGGCGGTCAGCTGTTTCATTTCGGCTCCCTGTTACGGTAGTCGGGCAAAGGCTGGACGCTATAGATGTGCCGACTCTGCGACGTGGTTATCGCGGCGGCGCGGATGGTATCCAGCGACGTAAAACAGGGGATGCGTTTTTCGACGGCGGCGCGGCGGATATAAAAGCCGTCCCGCAGGGGCGCGTGTCCCCCGGTGGTGGTATTGACCACGCCGACGATCGTGCCGTCGTTGATAAGGTCGATGATGTTGGGGTGGCCCTCGCTGAGCTTCTTGCTGGTCATTTTCACCGGCAGTCCCGCCGCTTCTATCATCGAGGCGGTACCCTCGGTGGCGTAAAGCTTACTGCCGTTCCTGGCGAGCTCCCGAATAATGGGCAGGGCCTCCGGCTTATCACGGTCGGCGATGCTAAAGAGGACGCCCCCCTGCGGCGGCAGCGCCAGCCCGGCGGCCAGTATTGCTTTACCGAGAGCCGCCTCAAAAGTGTAGTCGATGCCCATGACCTCGCCGGTCGATTTCATCTCCGGCCCCAGGTGCGTGTCCACGCCCGTAAGCTTGGACATCGAGAAAACCGGCGCCTTAATCGCCACGAGTTTTCTGACCGGCCAGAGCCCGCCGCTGTACCCCTGCTGCTTGAGACTCTGCCCCAGCATGACGCGGGTGGCGACCTTGACCATGGGCACGCCGGTGACTTTAGAAATAAAGGGGACGGTCCGGCTCGCCCGGGGATTGACCTCGATGACGTACACCTGCGACTCCCGCCCGTTCGTGGCGGGCTGGATGACGTACTGGATGTTCATCAGCCCTTTTGTCTTCAACGCCAGGCCGATGTGCACCGCGTAGTCGATGAGGGTGTCTTTTTCTCTTTGCGTCAGGTAGACCCCCGGGTACACCGCCATGGAGTCGCCGCTGTGCACGCCGGCGCGCTCGATGTGCTCCATAATGCCCGGGATAAGCACCGCCTCGCCGTCGCCGATGGCGTCCACCTCGCACTCCTTGCCCTGGATATATTTGTCGATGAGCACGGGGTGCCCGGTATCGAGCTCCATCGCCAGTCCCATGTAGCGCACCAACTCAGTGGCGTTATAGACGATTTCCATCGCCCGTCCCCCGAGGACATAGCTGGGGCGCACCAGCACCGGGTAGCCGATGAGCTCCGCCACTTTAAGCCCCTCGTCGAGGGAGGTCACCCCCGCCCCCGGCGGCTGCGGAATGCCCAGCTCTTCCAGGAAAAGCTCGAACCGCTTGCGGTCGCTGGCCAAATCGATGGCGTCCGCGCTCGAGCCGATGATAGGCATGCCGCTGCGGGAAAGCGGCTGGGATAAATTAATGGCCGTCTGCCCGCCGAACTGAACAATAGACGGTGGAGCGCCGTGGTTATCGCCCGCTTCGTTTTCCAGGATATCTCTCACGCTTTCCTCGTCGAGGGCTTCAAAGTAAAGCCGGTCGCTGGTATCGAAGTCGGTCGAGACCGTCTCCGGGTTGGAGTTAATCATAATGCTCTTATAGCCGGCGTCGTGCAGCGCCCGCGCCGAATGCACCGAACAGTAGTCGAACTCGATGCCCTGCCCGATGCGGATGGGGCCCG
>CAYXOZ010000251.1:0-1770 GCA_964467135.1 uncultured Dehalococcoidaceae bacterium | reverse complement strand
CTTTTTCATTTTAAGGGCGTTTTTCACCGCCATGGAGCAGCAGAGTCGGGAGCAGTAGGGACGTTCGTCGTTACGGGAGCCGGCGCACTGAATCATCACCACATTGCCCTGGTTTGAGGACATGCCTGTTTGTAGTTCCTTTTCAAGTTCCAGCTGCGTTATTATTTTTGGGGACTGCCCGCGCCGGAAATCTTTAGTATCCGCTGGAACGGCGCCGGTGGCGACGATGATAGCGCCGCAGGGGACTTTTACTTCGCCGGCTTTTCCGGAAAGCGTCACCTGGAAACTGCCCACGAATCCGTCGACCTTCGTCACTTCGGCATTTAAATGGAGCTCTATGTTCGGATGGCTCTTCACGCGTTTGAGAAGGGAAGTGATTAGAGAGCTGACGTCCTCGTGCTCCAGCGTGTAACTCAAATTGAGGAAATTGCCGCCCAGTTTGCTTGACCTTTCTACCAGATGAACTTTAAATCCCTGGTCGGCCAGGGCCAGCGCGGCCGTCATACCGCTAACGCCCCCGCCGATGACCAGGCCCACCTGGGTCACGGTAAATGATGATTCGCGTAGAGGCATCAGGCGGCGCGCCCGGGCGATGGACATCTTCACCAGCTCCGTCGCTTTCTGGGTGGCCGCTTCCGGTACCGATGAATGCACCCAGGAGCACTGGTCTCTGATATTCGCCAGCTCGAAGAGATACTGGTTCAGACCCGCCTGGCGCAGCGTATCGCGGAAAATCGGCTCGTGGGTCCTCGGCGTGCAGGATGCCACGACGATGCGGTTGAGCCGGTGCTCGTGTATCATTTTATGGATGTTGTCCAGACTGTTATCGGCACAAGTGTAGAGGGTGTGCGTCGCGAAGACTACATTCGGCTCCTCGGCCGCGATGGCCGCCACGCGTTCCACGTCTACCACCGAGGCGATGTTCCGGCCACAGTGACACACGAAAACGCCGATGCGCGGTTCTTCATCGGTGACATCATGTTCATCCGGGTAGACCGCTTTAGTAATTAAAGTATTGCGAGATGATGCCAGCAGTTCCATAGCCATCGATGCCGCCGCGCTGGCCTGCGTCACCGTCTCCGGGATATCTTTTGGTTCCTGGAAGGCGCCGGCCACGAACACACCGGGCCGGGAGGTGGACAGCGGAGAAAAACGGTCGGTGGCGCAGAAGCCATATTCGTTAAGCTCGATGCCGAGGCGTTTCGCCCCCTCGATTACAGATGTTCCCGGCTCCATACCCACGGAAAGCACCACCAGGTCGAAATCCTGTTCCTGGAGCTTACCGGCCTCGTCATAGAGTTGGACGCGGAGGTCTTTGGTGCCCGGCACCTGGATAATCCGCGACGGTATGGTCCTGGTGAAGGTTATATTGCCCTGCTTCTGAGCCCGCTCATAATACTGGTCGAAATCTTTACCATGGGCGCGGATGTCCATGTAGAAAATGGTCGCCTTCAACCCCGGCAGGTGGTCGGTAGCCACCAGGGCCTGTTTGGTGGAAACCATGCAGCAGACCGACGAGCAGTAAGGATTACCGCACCGGGTATCACGGGAGCCGACGCACTGAATCCAGGCGACGCGTTTGGCTTCCCGCCCGTCCGACCGCCGGACAACGTGGCCGTCAAAAGGACCGGACGCCGATAGCATCCGCTCGAACTGGACGCTGGTCAGGACGTTGGGATAGCGGCCGAAACCGTACTCGCCCTTTTTCTCCGCTTTAAACTCTTCGAAGCCGGTCGTGATAATAACGGAGCCGACTTCCAGCTCGACCGT
>CAYXOZ010000250.1:0-1780 GCA_964467135.1 uncultured Dehalococcoidaceae bacterium | reverse complement strand
ACCCTGCCCGGCATGGAGGAAATGGTGGACAAGCGTACCCGCCAGACCTTCCGCGGCCGCATGCCCACCGAATCGGAAATAGAAGCTATGGTCATGGAAGTCCTTAATGCCGAAAAGCCGGCGCCGCCGGAAGAGCCAGTACCGCCAGAGGAGGCTAAAACCGAAATGGATACCGAAACTGAAGTTAAATCCCAGAAGGAAACCGTGTCCGTCCTGGGCCTGACCGATACGGCCTTGCAGGTGCTGGAAAAACGCTACCTGAAAAAAGACAAGCAGGGAAATGTCATCGAGACGCCGGAGGAGTTATTCCGCCGCGTCGCCCAGGCCATCGCGATGGCGGATATTATTTATAATCCCCGCGTCAATATCAAGGCCTCCACCGAGGAGTTTTACCGCCTGATGTCCAGCCTGGAGTTCCTGCCCAACTCCCCCACCCTGATGAATGCCGGCCGGGAGCTGGGTCAGCTTTCCGCCTGCTTCGTCCTCCCCGTGGAAGACACTATGGAATCTATTTTCGACGCTGTGAAATACACCGCCTTGATTCATAAGAGCGGGGGCGGCACGGGCTTCTCTTTTTCCCGCCTTCGCCCCGAGCAGGACCGGGTCGGCTCTACCGGCGGCGTCGCCAGCGGCCCGGTTTCTTTTATCAGGGCGTTCGATACCGCCACGGACGTTATCAAGCAGGGGGGTACGAGGCGGGGCGCCAATATGGGCATTCTGAATATCGACCACCCGGATATCATGAAGTTCATCGCCGCTAAAGAAGACATGAAAGCCCTGACCAACTTTAATATCTCGGTGGCTTTGACGGCCGAATTCATGGAGGCGGTCAAGGCCGGTGCGGATTACGAGCTTATCAACCCCCGCACGCAGGAGAGTGCCGGTAAGCTCAATGCTAAAGACGTTTTCGATAAAATAGTCGATATGGCGTGGCGCACCGGCGACCCCGGTATCGTCTTTATCGACCGTATTAACCAGTCGAATCCGACCCCCCAATTGGGCAAAATCGAGAGCACCAATCCCTGCGGCGAGCAGCCCCTCCTCCCCTACGAGTCGTGTAATCTGGCCTCCATCAACCTCTCTAAAATGACGAAGAAGAAAGGCGCCAATTACGAAATCGATTATCCCAAACTGGCGGAGACGGTCAAGACGGCCGTCCGTTTCCTCGATAACGTTATCGACGTTAACAAGTTCCCGTTGAAGCAAATAGAAGAGATGACGAAAAAGACGAGGAAAGTTGGCCTGGGCATCATGGGCTTCGCTGATATGCTGGTGATGCTCGGCGTGCCCTATAACTCCCACGAGGCCCTTGAGCTCGCCGAGGACGTCATGGAGTCTATCAATAAAAAAGCCACCGAAGCCTCGGTGGAGCTGGCCAAAGAGCGCGGCGTTTTCCCGGCTTTCAAGGGCAGCGTTTATGACGTCGAGGGTGGGCCCCGCGTCCGCAACGCCACCCGCACGACCATCGCTCCCACGGGCACTTTGAGCATGATCGCCGGCTGCTCCAGCGGCATCGAGCCCCTTTTCGCTTTAAGCTATACCAAGACCGTCCTCGACGGCACGCCTTTCGTGGAGGTCAATCCTTATTTTGAAGAGGCGGCGAAGAAGGGCGGCTTTTATTCGGAGGAGCTGATGAAAAAGCTCGCCGAGGGCGCTCATCTGGGCGATATCAAGGGCGTGCCGGATAAAATCAAGCGGCTTTTCGTCACCGCCCACGAAATCACCCCGGAATGGCACGTTAAAATGCAGGCGGCTTTCCAGCGTTCGACCGATAACGCCG
>CAYXOZ010000249.1:0-1795 GCA_964467135.1 uncultured Dehalococcoidaceae bacterium | reverse complement strand
CAGATAACGTAGCAGGTGCCGCACTCCAAACAGGTCTCATAGACAACGCTCAGCAGCTTCGTCTCCTCGTTGAAGGTATAGCAATTAGCCGGGCAAGCCTTAACGCAGTCGCGATGGTCACAGGTCTTGCAGATTTCCTTGTTAACGACGATATGGGGCTGGTCATCGACGTGGTATTGCGTGAGCTGGGTCAAATTTTCAATATTCATAGCAAAGCCCTGCCAATTTTAAAGCCGTCGGCAATCAGGTTTTTAAGTCCGATATCCTTTAAAGCCCTGCGGCGGACCAGGCGCAAAAGCCTGGCGCGGGGAATACCGTCCGAGCGATAGACAGTCTCCATGATATCGGCGAGAAGCTGCGGATAGGCGCGGTAAAGCCTTTTGGAATGCATCATCGCGGCGGCGTGCCGAAAAGTCTTCATGTCGCGGAGGACAAAGCTGGCATCCAGTTTTTTCTTATAAAGAGAGAGAAAACGGGCGGAAGCGTCTCCCGTTTTTAAAGACTCTAAAGCCGTCTCCGCAGCCAGGACGCCGGAGGTCATCGCCAGGTTCATGCCTTCCAGGTTGATACCGTTGGTATAGCACAAACCGGCGGCGTCCCCCGCCAGCATCAAGCCGTCGGTAAAGAGTCGCGGCAGAGCGTGATAACCGCCCTCGGGGATAAGGTGGGCGGAATATTCCAGCGGCGTGCCGCCCTTCAACAGCTTTTTCAGAGTCGGATGGTCCAAAAAGTCGTTCAAAGCGTCGTAAGGGGTCTTACCCGACGACTTAAGCGAGTCCAGGTGAAGCACCAGCCCGATGGAAACGGTCTCACGCTGGGTGTAAAGAAAACCGCCGCCCCGCATAACGCCGGCGGCGCCCAGGAAGCTGATATCCGCCGCCTGGTCGCGCACCAGCCCGAAACGCTCGTTGATGACCGCCTCCGGAAAGCCCAGCAGCAGCTTAACGCCAACGGCCATGTTCGAGGCTTTGAAATCCTGGCGGAGCCCCGCCTTTTTCGCGATAAAAGACAGGACGCCATCGGCGGCGATAACGACCTTACCCCGCAGCTCACCTTCGCGGCCTTTCACCGTGATACCGGCGACGCGCCCATTTTCCCGCACAACATCCTCGGCGGTACAGTCGCAGAGTAAAAGCGCCCCCGCCTTAACGGCTTCTGCCGCGAGCCATTTATCGAAAGAAGGGCGGAAGACGGTGAAACCGTTATACGGAGACTTATCGAAGTTTTCATTCTCGAAGGTAAGGGAAACGGTTGATGCGGGCGTCATAAAGGCGAGGACTTTTTTATAGACGTGGCGCTCCAAAGGGGCTTTTTCGGGAAAATCGGGGAGAAGCTCGTTCAGGACAGGCGTGTTATGCAGCAGACCGCCGAAAATATTTTTTGAACCGGGGGCTTTACCGCGCTCCACCATAACGACGCTGACGCCGGCGCGCGCCAGCTTAAGCGCCGCTAGACTGCCGGCCGGTCCCGCGCCCACGATGATAACGTCAAACGATTTCGCCATTTTCCTTCGCCTGCTTAATTCTCTTAATCAGCGCGGGCAGGACATCCCGGAGGTCGGCGGAGATACCGAAGTCGGCATTTTTAAAGATAGCGGCCTGAGGGTCGCGGTTAACGGCGAGAATTTTACGCGAGTCCTGGATACCGCCGACATGGTGGGTGGCGCCGGAGATGCCCAGCGCCAGATAAAAGTCCGGGCCGACCACCTTGCCCGTCTGGCCGATTAAGCGCTCGCGGGGGACTTTGCCCATATCGATGACGGGGCGGGTGGCACCGATAGCGCCTTCGAGAAGAG
>CAYXOZ010000248.1:0-1803 GCA_964467135.1 uncultured Dehalococcoidaceae bacterium | reverse complement strand
CGCCGGGAGGACTGCGGCGGGCGGCCAGATACGCCAGGAACTTGTTCCCGGCTATTCCCATCCGGGGTAAAAAGACCGCCGGTACGGCTTCCCGTACGGCGGCGAGGATAGCGCTATCGTCCGGGTAGATAAGATGCAGGCCGTCGATGCCGATGTAGGCGCAGCCGAGCCCGGCTTCTTCGACGAGCGGGCTGATGTTTTCCAGGGCGTCCAGCAGCCCGCTGAATACGGAGCGGTAGAAGGGCATGTCCGAAGGGAGCAGGGCGGCCTGACCGTGCCGGGCGAGGGCCTGCTGTAGAGGCATAGCGGCCTCCAGGTCTTCGAGGTCCGGGGAGAAGTCCAGCACCAGTTTTTGTGAGCTTGAAGCTTCCTTCGACTGTACGACTAATGCCGGTCTACCCGCGAGGTCAGGGTTGCGGCGGACCTCGCACGTCCAGGGGAAATGGGGCAGCAGGACGCAGAGCAATCTCATAAAACTATTATATTAGAACAAATGTTCTTTTGTCAAGTCTTTCCCCCCGAAAAAATCCATCCCCCTGTATTGAAGAAAGAAGAAGAGGGGGTTTCACCCCTCTTAAACGCCCGACTCTTATTGGGAGGGGTGAGTTTGAATTTAATGTCCGAACGCAAACAATATGAGTCCCTGTTTGGTTCTGGCTGGTCTTTTATGAGCTTATTATCTTGATAGCCTTCTGCGGGCAGGCGCGGGTACATTCGCCGCAGGCACGGCAGGCAAAGGGCTCCGTCATCGGCATGGAATACCGTTCCTCCTGCTGGATCAGCCTGGAAGGGCATGCCTCTACCGCTGCGCATAAACCGTCGGCGCAGGCTTCCGGACGGCATAATTGAAAATCCACCAGCGCAACTTTTTTGGACATGTTTTAACCTATCAAGCCATTAACGTTCAGAAGTCGACGACTTCAGCAGCCGTAACCTCAGGTGGGGAACCGGAATTTACTGCCACCCTCGCCAGAGCCTCTGGTGAACACCGGGGAAAATAGCCTCCGCGGGTTTTTCGCGCTGCATTTGGGACACGCTACCTCTTTGTCGCTGGAGAATATGCCGCGGAAGGACTCGAATTTCTCCTGGCACTCGCGGCATTTATAAGCGTATATCGGCATCCTTATCTCTCCTCTATTATTATCTTAGATAAGTCTATCCTGCGTACATTCACGCCGTATGTGATTTTTATCGCTGCTGTCAATTTGACTTAACCCTCGCTTTCTTATATGCTTTTTATAACGCCTTAGACAATTCGGGAGGGATTTTTTTCATGGCTAAAAATATTTCGGTAAAGACAATCAGGGAAAGAGCCAGAGATACGAAGGTCGTCTATGAAGCGGACGTCGTTGTCGTTGGCGGGGGTCCGGGGGGCATCGGCGCCGCCGTCTCGGCCGCCCGTAACGGCGCGAAGACTGTCCTTATCGAGCGCTACGGCTACCTCGGCGGCATGGGCACCGGCGGCCTCGTTACCATTATCCCCCAGCTTACCGACTATACCGGCAAGCAGCAGATTGCGGGCATCACGCAGGAGTGGATTGACCGTCTTATCGCCCGCAACGCCGTGGACATGCCCAAAAAAGAGCACTGGGGCTCTCTCGATAAAGAGCTTGTAAGGTCCTACTTCCAGCGCAGTTTCTTCATGACCCGGCTCGACCGCGTGGTTTACGCCGCGCTCATCGACGCGGAAATTTCCAAGTTTATCCTTAACGAGATGGTCACCGAGGCCGGCGTCAAGGTCTACTGCCACGCCTGGGGCACCGAGCCCATCATGGAAGGCAATCACTGCAAGGGCGTCATCAT
>CAYXOZ010000247.1:0-1804 GCA_964467135.1 uncultured Dehalococcoidaceae bacterium | reverse complement strand
ATTTTTTGACTTTTCATTTTCCGACAGATATCATTATATATAGCGGTACATCAAAGCTCACGCTGAACTCCAAGGAGGTTAAAAATGCTAAGAAGAATGGCCATTAACGAACAATCGATGCCACTAACGCTGAGGCTGACGGACGCGCGCACGTACATCATCATAGCCGTGTTTACAGCTTTAAGCGTATTAACGCCATGGGCTTTTCACCAGTTCCACCTGGCGGGGGCCACCTACCTGCCGATGCACTTCTTCATCTTCATCGCGGCACTGGCGGGAGGCTGGCAGGCGGGGGCCATCGTGGGGCTGCTAACGCCCTTCGCCAGCTATGCCGTCTCCGGCATGCCAGCGCTCACCGTCCTGCCCCAGATAGCCGTCGAGGTTACCGCTTACGGGCTAATCGCCGGGCTGCTGCGACAGAAATTCCATCTCAATACCGCATGGTCGCTGCTGGGGGCAATGGCCGGCGGGAGACTGGCCCTGCTCATCGCCGTGGTGCTCGTGCAGGTCATCACCGGTCACGTCTACAGCCCGCTGGGTCCTTCAGCGACGCCTCTGAGCGCGGTCGGCAACACGATAGCGCAGTCGTGGCCGGGCATGGTCGCCCAGATAGTCCTGATACCGGCCGGATTCTGGGTGTACGGTCGACTCAGTAAAAAACAGGTAAAATAGGATGACCGCGGAGCGTTTCCGGACGTTTCTGGACAGCGACGACACGCTGCGGATATACAACGGCCAAAAACTTATATTCAGCTCGAAAAAGGACCGGCTGCTGCCCCTGATGGAATACATCGGTAAAAACGAAAGCGGGCGGGAGCCGGTTGTTATCTACGATAAAATCATGGGCAATGCCGCCGCCCTGCTCGCCGTTAAGGTCAACGCCGGGGAGGTCTACAGCCCCCTCGGCAGCGAGCTCGCCGTGAAAACCCTGGACAGACACTTCATAAAGCACCACCTAACGAATACCGTCCCTTTCATCCTGCGGGACGACGGCAAAGGACTATGCCCCATGGAGCAGCTATCCATGGGGAAGGAGCCCGAGGAATTTTACCGGATAATGAAATCAAAGATTGAAGGGGCCAAATAACCTTACCCCCTTAATCCCCCTCTCCGCAAGCGGAGAGGGGGCAGGTTTTTTAAGAGAAGCTAAAGGCAACAAACTGGATTCCCGCTTACGCGGGAATGACGATAAAACAACGGATTCTCACGTCGTCCCGATTTCATCGGGACTCCTCAGAATGACAGTTGTGGTGAAAGGAACTGCGATGGAAAAGATAAGGCTGGGTAAGACGGGAATGATGGTGACGCGGCTGGGGTTCGGGGGGATACCCATCCAGAGACTGACCGCGGACGAAGCCGTCAAGGTGGTAAGCCGGTGCCTCGACCTGGGCATCAACTACATCGATACCGCCAACGGCTACACCACCAGCGAGGAGAGAATCGGGAGGGCGGTAAAGGGGCGGCGGAAAGAAGTCTTCATCGCTACCAAGACCTTCCCCGGAACACCGGAAATCATTGAGAAAAATCTCGAGTTAAGTTTAAAACGGCTTGGCACGGACTATGTAGACTTATACCAGTTCCACGGCATCAACGACAACAAGACCATGGAAAGAATCCTCAACCCGGAGAACGGGCTTTACAAGGTATTCGAGAAAGCCAGAAAAGCAGGCAAAATAAGGCATATCGGCATAACGTCCCACCAGATGGACACCGCCAAAGCCCTGGTAAAGACGGGGCGCTTCGAGACACTCATGTTCCCCTTCAACTTCATCACCAGCGAGCCCGCCGACGAGCTCCTGCCCCT
>CAYXOZ010000246.1:0-1856 GCA_964467135.1 uncultured Dehalococcoidaceae bacterium | reverse complement strand
TCCGGCGGGCGCGGCATGTGCAACGCCGAGAACTACAAAATTTTACAGGAGCTGGCGGACGAACTGCACGGGGTGGTCGCCTGCTCCCGCGCCGCCGTGGAAGCCGGCTGGATGCCCCTGGAAAGACAGGTCGGCCAGACGGGCAAGACCGTCCGACCCAAAATTTACATCGCCTGCGGCATCAGCGGGGCCATCCAGCACCTGGTCGGCATGCAGGACTCGGACACGATAATCGCCATCAACCGCGATAAAAACGCCCCCATTTTCGAGGTAGCTACCTTCGGCATCGTCGGCGACCTTTTCCAGGTGATACCGGCGATTACGAACTATGTACGGGAAAGGCGCGCCCAGAAGACAGGCAAAGCGACGGCTTCTTAAAGGATAAACATGACGGCAACGGTAACAGCATTTATCATCGTCCTGGTCATCGCGGTAGGTTTGTTTTTTTACAGCTGCTACCGGCGCTTCCACCTGGTCCTGAAGGGCAGACCGGACAACCGCTTCAACGCCTTCTTCAAACGCTTCTGGAACATGCTCTACTACGCCTTCGGGCAGAGGCGAGTGGTGAAAAAGCCCTTCGGCATCAACCACTTCGTCCTTTTCTGGGCCTTTATGATTTTATTGATTTCCAACACCGAATTCCTGCTCAACGGCCTGGCACCGGACGTTATCAGCTTCTCGCGACTGCCGGACGGCGCCTACTTCACCTTGATGTGCATCTTCGATATCATGTCCGTACTGGCGCTGCTCGCGGTAATCCTGGCCATGATACGCCGGCTAACTTTCCCGCCCCCCTACACCGAAGCAAAGAGTCGCGATGCCTTCGTCATCCTCGGGCTGGTAGCCGGGCTGATGATAGCCTACTTCGGGATGAACGCCAGCGAAATCGCCGCGGGGACGGAAAGGGCGGCGGCTTATATGCCGATATCCAATTTCGGGGCGGCGCTGATTCCGGACGGGGCGGGAGGACTGGATACCGCTGCTAACGTCTTCTGGTGGCTGCACGCCGTTATTCTCCTGTCTTTCCTCAACTACCTCCCCTACAGCAAGCACATGCACGTCCTCACTTCCATCCCCAACTGCTTCTTTAAAGCTCTGGAAAAAGTCAGGACGCAGTCGCGCGAAGAGTTCAAAAAGGGGAACACCTTCGGGGTGGGGCAGGTGGAAAACTTTACGTGGAAAGGGCTCTTCGACTCCTATTCCTGCACCGAGTGCGGGCGCTGCTCGGACAACTGCCCGGCCACGCACACGGGCAAGACCCTGCATCCCCGGCTCGTCATCCACGATATTAAAACGAACCTGCTGAAAAACGCGGGAAAAGACGGCCATCCGGAGCTGCCGCTCATCGGCGAGGGGGGAGAGGGGAGCGTTAAAGAAATCGCCATCTGGGAGTGCACGACCTGCGGCGCCTGCATGGAAGTCTGCCCGGTATTTATCGAGCACGTGCCACGAATAGTCGATATGCGCCGTCACCTGGTGGAAATGAAGTCGAAGTTCCCCGAAGAGCTGCTGGCGTTCTTCGAGAACATGGAGCAAAGGAGCAATCCCTGGGGCATAGCGCCGGCGGACCGCGTCAAATGGGCGGCGGACATTAACGTCCAGCCGTTTGATAAAGACAAGACCGAGTATCTGTTCTACGTCGGCTGCGCGGGGGCGTTCGACGCGCGCAACCGGAGCACGACGCTATCGCTGGCGCGAATTTTCGATAAGGCAGGCATTTCCTGGGGAACGCTGGGACGGGATGAAATGTGCTGCGGGGACAGCCTGCGCCGCCTCGGCAACGAGTACGTCTTCGACCGTATGGCCAAGGCGAATACCAAGATGTTCGCGGATAAAGGCGTGAAGAAAATCATCAC
>CAYXOZ010000245.1:0-1888 GCA_964467135.1 uncultured Dehalococcoidaceae bacterium | reverse complement strand
AGTCCAAGGAGGTCTTTATCAAGCTGGGCGTGAGCAGCATGCTCCGCTCCGGGGACGTCGTCACCGGCATCTATACGCCGACCGGGAACATGGTGGCGGCCTGGTGCGGGACCTATCTCCATGCCGTGGTCGGCCAGCTGCCGATAAAGTACATCGCCGAGACCTGGCTAAACGAGCCCACGGTCGGCTGTAAAGACGGCGACGTCTTTTACCTCTCCGACCCGCTTTACGGCGGGATACACAACTGTGACCAGATTGTCGTGATGCCCGTTTTCAATGATGGCGAGCTCATTGCCTGGACAAACGCGGCCGTGCACCAGCCCGAGACCGGCGCCTGCGAGCCGGGGGGCATGCCGCTCACCGCCAAGACCAGGCACGACGAGGGCATGCTCCTCTCTCCCATCAAGATCGGTGAGAACTTCCGGCTCCGTGAAGACCTGGTGGAGATGTGCGTTAACCTGATATCGCGGGCGCCGCGCATGCAGGCGATTGATATGCGGGCACGATTGAGCGCCGCCGACCGCCTGCGGCAAAGGCTTGTGTCGCTGGCGCGGGAAAAAGGCAACGATTTCGTCAAAGGCCTGTTCCGGCGTATCATCATCGAGGCGGAGGAAGGCGCCCGCCGGCGCATCAGGGAATGGAACGACGGCACCTACCGGGCCGTCACCTTTATGGATATCGTCGGGGAAAAACACCGGCTGGTGCGCAACTTCCTCACCCTGCACAAGAAAGGCGACCGGCTTATCTGGGACTTTACCGGCACTTCGCCTGAGACCGATAGCCCTCAGCACTGCATGCCTCATGCCCTGGCGGCCAACGTGGCCATACACCTGATGTCCTATACTTTCAACGACCTGCCGGTCTCGGCCGGCATCTTCGCGCCGATGGAATGGATTGTGCCCGAGGGGAGTATGTTCAATCCCCACTTCGAGGCCGCCCAGAGCAACAGCGCCCCTTCCTGCCACGGCGCGATGACCCTGGGCACCATCTGTATGAGCAAGATAATGTTCGATAGTCCGCAGCGGGAGCTCGTGGCGGCGGCTCTCGGTAATACCGGCGTGGGCGTGCTGGTCTCCGGTGTCAACCAGTGGGGCGTGCCCATCTCGGATTTCCTCGCCTTCGGTCTGAACACGGAAGGCCACGGCGCGAGGTCGGACATGGACGGCGTCGATGCCTTCGGCTTCTCGCACTGCCCCTCGGGCCGGGCGCCGGACATTGAAGATCTTGAAAACGAGTTCCAGTTCCTGAGCCTGGTGGCTAAGCTCAGCCGGGACAGCGGCGGATTCGGCAAGTATCGCGGCGGCTCGGGCACGGAGTCAATGTATGTCGTCAACTACGTTCCCTATGCCCTCTATAACAGCCACGTCAAAGGCAGTAAAATACGTAACTGTATCGGGCTGTTCGGCGGCTATCCTCCGCCGACGTTGCCGGGCATCGAGGTCAAGCACACCAATATCTGGGAAAAAATGAAGAGGGGGGATAAAGATATCCCTACCGGGGCCACGGAATTAATCACCGAGAAGACTATCAAAGGCGACTATGAAATCAGCAGTATATTTAAAAAAGTGCATATTATGGAGAACGGCGACCTTTGGGTGGTCTTCAGCGGCGGCGGCGGCGGTTACGGGGATGTGCTGGAGAGGGACCCGAATATGGTCATGGATGATTTGAAGAAGGCAGTTATTTCTCACTGGACCGCGGAAAACATCTATCACGTCGCTTATGACCGCGAGACCCTTGAGCTGGATGAGGAGAAAACAAGACAGCTCCGTCAGAAGGAAAGGGAAGACAGGATATCGCGCAGCCTGACCTGGGATGAGTTCGAGAAGGAATGGTCGCAGCTCCGTCCCCCCGAAGAGATACTGGAATATTACGGGTCCTGGCCCGA
>CAYXOZ010000244.1:0-1902 GCA_964467135.1 uncultured Dehalococcoidaceae bacterium | reverse complement strand
GTGGAGGGATTTGAACCCTCGATCTTCAGGGCCACAACCTGACGCCTTAGTCCCCTGGGCTACACCCACCACGCGATAAGTAAATTATAGCGGAAATACTGGTTGCCGTTCAATCGGAGCGATTATTTCTCTGGAACCTTCAGCACGCCGTCGACCTCCTCCAGGTCGAACCACCACCGGTATCTTCTGTCCGCCTTGCCGTATCCCCGGGCATCATCCATCTTTATAAAGAGCCTGTCCATTACCGGCGTGTGTCTTATCATCCACCTGACGGTGTCATGTGTCCAGCCTGCCGGCTTGTTCCAGGGGCAGACCTTGATGCAACGCCCGCACGCCGAACCGTGAGGGTTGGTCGTCCGGAATTTGCTGCACCGGTCGGCATCGAAGTGCCACGTTTCGTATCCGTTATACATCACCTTGCCGCCCCTGGGGATGGCGCCGGCATGGCATTCCACCGCGCATTTCAGGCATTTCTCACAGAATTCCTGTAGACCGAAATCGATGGGAAGGTCCGGTTCCAGTGGCAGGTCGGTGGTCACTATCGCTGCCTTGAAACGCGTACCCAGGAAGGGATTGAGAACAATGCCCGCCCGTGACATCTCGCCGATGCCCGCCAGCAGCAGGAGCGGCGGCACCAGTACCTGGTAGCTCATGGCATGGTGCGCCCGCGCCGGATAGCCCAGCTTGCGTATGTAGTCGGCCATGATACAGGAAATCATGGCGGTATTAGCATAGCCGATAAAGCTCTGCGAACCGGAAATCCAGTCGTCGCCGCTGGAACCGAGCATCGTCTCGTAGTCCTGGTCCACCACGATGATAATAGCGTTCTTGTGGTCGAGGTTCACTTCTTTGCCCGTCATATCGTGACTGTACACGGCATACTGAGGCAGGCGGCAGATGCCCATGATATCCGCTCTTAGAAAATAGCCCAGGCTTTTGATATGCCGGCTCATGACTTTGGGGTCTTCCGGTAGCGGTGCCCTTGTCGGAGCGATGTCCCCATCGACGGCCTGCGCCAGGGGTGCCGTCGCCCGGACAAGGGCGGCCCCCAGCGGGAACTTGGGCACGAAGCGCGCCATTTCTCTTTGCGGCGCCTGCCCGAGCTCGCCCCTCATGACACGGGCAAAGCCGTGCTGCCTTTCATCGAATCTCTTCACTTCGCCGGTGATTTTCGTCGTGGGTTTTTCGACTCTCTTCAGGGCTTCCACAGGGTACGGTCCGAGCCGCCCCCTTTTGCCCGGCCGGTTCTTCGGTTGCTTTGTCTTGGCCATTTTTTCACCTCCCGGCTATTTTTCGCTGAACTCCGCTATCGTTACCCCTTCTCCCCCCTCCCATTTGTCCCCCGCGCGGTAGGCTTTCACCAGCGGATGCTTCCCGAGCACTCTGCGCACCGTTTCCCGCAGCATCCCCGTGCCCTTGCCGTGGATTATCTTTACCCGCGTCATTCCGGCGGAATAAGTGTCGTGCAGGAAAAGGTCAAGTTTTGGTAGCGCTTCGTCCACGGTAAGATGTCGCAGGCGCAGTTCATCAATGGCAGGAAATTCGGTATCGTAGCCTCTTTTACCCAAGTTAATGCTAATTTTAACATTATCTTTTATTTAAGGAAAACTTTCCTCTTCCCTATCCCCTGTGTCCCCTTCCCCTGCCAGGCGAAGGGGAAAAAAGAAAGAGGGGTCGCGACCCCTCTTTAAATGCCCCGTCATTCGTAGCTAGCAGCCGACCACTCATCACTAATTAGAACTTGTGTTTCAATTTCCAGTTGTGGTAAAATATTATGCAGAGGTACATTTATCATGCCGTCCGATTCTATTATCGTCAAGGGCGCCCGCGAGCACAATCTTAAAAATATCGATGTCGTTATCCCCCGCGATAAGCTGGTGGTCATTACCGGCGTTTCCGGCT
>CAYXOZ010000243.1:0-1908 GCA_964467135.1 uncultured Dehalococcoidaceae bacterium | reverse complement strand
CACGTCCTGCTCGCCCGCCAGGTGCTCGTTCCCTACATCGTCGTCGCCCTGAATAAGGTCGACGCCATGGAAGACGAAGAGCTCCTCGAGCTGGTCGAGGTCGAGGTCAGGGAGCTTTTGACCAAGTACGAGTTCCCCGGCGATAAGACCCCCATCGTTAGGGTCAGCGCCCTGAAAGCCCTGGAGTGTGGCTGCGGCAAGCCGGACTGCAAGTGGTGCGGTCCCATCCTCAAGCTCATGGACGCCGTCGATGAATTTATCCCCGTGCCCCCGCGCGCCAAGGACCAGCCTTTCCTCATGCACATTGAAGACGTTTTCAGCATCAAAGGCCGCGGCACCGTTCCCACCGGTAGGGTGGAGCGCGGCACCATTAAAGTCGGTGATGAAGTCGATATCGTCGGCCTGCACCACGAGGCCAGGCGCGTCGTTGTCACCGGACTGGAAATGTTCCATAAATCCCTCGACCAGGCCGAAGCCGGCGATGCCATCGGCGCCCTTTTAAGAGGCGTCGAGCGGGAAGATATCGAACGCGGCATGGTGCTGGCCGCTCCCGGCTCCATCAAGCCCCACACCTACGCCGAGGCCCAGGTCTATGTCCTCAGTAAAGATGAAGGCGGCCGTCATACCCCCTTCTTCCCCGGCTACAAGCCCCAGTTCTATATCCGCACCACCGATGTCACCGGTACCATCGAGCTGCCGGAAGGCGTGGAAATGGTCATGCCCGGCGATAATATTAATATGAAAATCAAGCTCATCTATCCCGTCGCTCTGGAGAAAGGCTTGCGTTTCGCGATTCGTGAAGGAGGCAGGACGGTTGGTGCCGGCAGTATCAGCCGTATCATCGAATAAAATATGGCTAAGAAAGCTGATGCCCGGGGCGTCATTTACCTCGCCTGCACCGAGTGCAAGGAGCGTAACTATACCACCAGCAAAAACAGGAAGAACGATACGCAGCGGCTGGAGCTTAATAAATATTGCCCCCGCTGCCGCATGCACCGCCTGCACCGGGAGGCTAAATGACAATCACCTTTTCTCCTGATTGTCATCCTGAGCGAAGCGAAGGATCTCTTACTGGAGAGGTAAATAAGAGGTTAAGATGACCCAGCCCGTGGTTGCTAAAAAAAAGCGCTTTAGACTTTTCAGCTATATCGGCGAAATCGTCAACGAGTTAAAAAAGGTCGTCTGGCTCACCCGCCGGGAAATCGTCTATTTGACCGGGCTGGTGGTTATCGTCGTTATTATTACCGGCATCTTTTTAGGGGCGCTCGACTTCGGTTTCTCGCAGCTTGTCGATAGAGTATTCCTGGGTAAATAATAGCCTTCTTTAGGACTGGATGAGGTCTAGGTTGGTAATCGCAGTTTTTCCCGGATATCAGGGTAGAGAGGTTGTCTGTGGCGGATAACGATAAAAAGTGGTACGTGATTCATACCTATTCGGGGCATGAGGAGCGCGTCAAAAAGAATCTCGAGCAGCGCGTTAAGTTCATGGACGCCGCCGGCGAGATCGCCAAGGTGGAAATACCCACCGAGCAGGAAATCGAGGTCAGGGGCGGGCGCCGCCGTACCGTTACCAGGAAGATTCTGCCCGGCTATGTCCTCGTCCAGATGAAGATGGACGAAAACACCTGGGCCGTCGTCCGTAATACCCCCGGCGTTACCGGTTTTGTCGGCAGCGGCAATACCCCCACCCCCCTCCAGGAAAAAGAGGTCAGCGAAATTCTCAAGCAGATGTCCGCCGATGCCCCCAAGGTCAAGGTGGGCTTCCGCAAGGGGCAGAGCGTCCGGGTTACGGACGGGCCCTTTATCGACTTCGTCGGCACGGTCGACGAGATTAACACGGAAAAAGGTAAAGCCAAGGTGCTTCTCTCCTTATTCGGCCAGGAAACGCCGGTGGAGCTTGACTTTTTA
>CAYXOZ010000242.1:0-1950 GCA_964467135.1 uncultured Dehalococcoidaceae bacterium | reverse complement strand
TCACGGGGGTAGCCATGATGGCATCGTAGGTGTGCTGGTGCTCCATGCGGAGAAACGCCGAATAGCTGCACTCGTTGCTGGCGCTGAACATCGCGTAGGACGCAATCATACCGGGTGCGATGAAATTGATATACTGCTCGCCGTCGATAAGGCCCATAAAAGCGCCCAGGCCCAATCCGAAAGCCAGCAGGAGCAGCACCGGCTCGATAAAGGAAATAGGCATTTCGAAATGCCAGAGGCGGAAGAACACGTCCCGGTTGCGCTGCCAGACGCGGAAAAAACGCCAGGAAAACATCTTCATTCCAGCAGCGACCTCCCCGTAAGCTTGAAAAAGACATCCTCCAGACTGGCCGGGCGCACTCTCCCCTTCAGCCCGTCCACCTGTCCGTCTCCATATTTGAAAATGTAAAAAACATCCGCCGCCTCTTCGTACTCCAGCTTGCGGCGCTTGAGCTCGGCCACGATGCCGTCACGCTCCTCCCGCTCGAACTCAATCTCCCAGATGCGGTCGCCAATATAGCGGGAAACAAGCTCCGAGGGATTACCGATAACGATGATCCTGCCCTGGTGCATCACCGCCACCCGCTTGCAGAGAAAGGCGGCTTCCTCCATATTCTGCGTGCAAAGCAACTGCGTCACGCCCTGCGCCTTGAGCTCCTTAAGCTTGCGCCAGACCACGTGCCTGGCCTGGGGGTCGAGGCCGATGGAAGGCTCGTCCAGAATCAATATCCTGGGATTATTGATCAAGCCGCGGCCGATGAGCAAGCGGCGCTTCATACCCCCGGAAAGCTCGTCGATTTTGCTCTTCATCTTGTCTTCGAGCTGGATAGATTTCAGGATTTCCAGGCTGCGGCGGTTCGCTTCCCTGCCGGGGATAGCGAAATAGCGGGCAAAAGTGCGCAGGTTCTGGATGACGTTCAGGTCCTCGTCGAGGTTATCTATCTGGGGCACCACTCCCAGTATCGCCTTGACCCGGCGGGGGTATTTCTCCAGCTCCAGGCCGTCCACCCAGATGTCACCGGCGGTGGGCGGGGAAACGGCGGTAATCATCCTGATGAGCGTGGTCTTACCCGCGCCGTTGGGGCCGAGCAGGCCGAAACACTCGGCCTCCTCTATCTCCAGGTCGACGTTATCCACGGCGACGAGCTTTTTGAACTTTTTAGTTAAATGGGATGTTTTAATGATGGACACAAGTAATCCTTTTTAGACAATTTTTAATTGTATCGTATTTTATAGCTAGAAATCAAGGACAAGACTCTATGTACTGTCTACTTTCGGGTGTTTGTAATAACCTCACCCCTGTATCCCCTCTCCAGCCGGATACATTGAGCGTTGTTTAGAGGTATTTATGGCTGGAGAGGGGGTTTTAGAAGAGAGGGGGCTTCGCCCCCTCTCAAATGCTCTTCCCCCTCTCAAACAATTGATAAAATCGAATAATTACTAGAAACCTGTTTGAGAGGGGGACAGGGGGTGAGGTATCTGGATTCCCGATCAGGTCGGGAATGACGAGAGGTTGAGATTTCCGCGTCGTCCCGATTTCATCGGGACTCCTCAGAATGACAACAGGTTTCTTGACCGCGCCGTGAAACGTTCTTTATAATTGTGTTCAGGATGTTAAAATAATGGCAGGCAGAAGGCATAAGGCGCGGATAATCGCCCTGCAGGCGCTATATGAGATAGATGCTGTAGCGCGTAAGCCTGAAGCCGTGACCGAACGGCTCCTGGGAGAAGCCGGGCTGGACGCGGGAAACAGCGAGTTCGTCCGCGAGCTGGTAAAAGGGACCCTGCAAAACCGGGAAGAAATCGATAAGCACATCCATAAGCACGCCCCGGCCTGGCCGGTCGACCAGATTGCGATAATCGACCGGAACATCCTCAGACTTGCAATATTCGAGATTTTATTCGATAATAAAGTACCGGTGAAAGTTGCGGTGAGCGAAGCGGTGGAGC
>CAYXOZ010000241.1:0-1958 GCA_964467135.1 uncultured Dehalococcoidaceae bacterium | reverse complement strand
GCATCGACCATATTGAAAACAGGGTCGTCGGGATAAAGTCGCGGGAGATTTACGAAGCGCCGGCGGCTTTAGTACTAATCCAGGCCCACCAGGCGCTGGAAGCCATGACGATGTCTAAAGACCAACTGCGCTTCAAGCAAAAGGTGGCGGTAGAGTATGCCGACCTCATCTATAACGGGCTGTGGTTCAGCCAGCTCAACCGCGACCTTTCGGCGTATATTTTAAGCTCGCAGCGGTACGTGACCGGCACGATTAAAGTAAAACTGTTCAAAGGGCAGGCGACAGTGACCGGGCGGAAATCGCCGTGGTCGCTCTATAATCTGAGCCTGGCCACGTATGATAAGGGCGACCAGTTCAACCAGAAAGCGGCCGAGGGCTTTATCCACCTGTGGGGCTTGCCCGTTAAGACGCAGGCGCAGGTACAGTTGCTGGGGGATAAAGAAGGGCCGCTGAGCATCATGGGGCCGGCGGAGGATGAGAAAAAATAAAATGACAAACATCCGGGGTCGCTTCGGTAAGCCGGCGGAAAAGCTCGTGGCGAAGTACACTGCCTCTCTCCCCTTCGACCGGCGGCTATATAAGCAGGACATCGCTGGGAGCATTGCCCATGCCAAAATGCTCGCCAAGCAGAGCATAATTACAGACGCGGAAACGCAGAAGATTATCGCGGGGCTGGAAGCTATCCGGAAAGAAATAAACCAGGGCAAGTTCGATTTCAAGGTAGAGACCGAAGATATCCACATGGCGGTAGAGGCACGCCTGATTGAGACGGTGGGGGAGGCGGGGAGAAAGCTGCATACCGCGCGCTCGCGCAACGACCAGGTGGCGCTGGACATGCGCCTTTTCGTTAAAGAAGCCATCGCCGATACCGTTAAGGGCTTACGAGAATTTCAGCGGGCCCTGCTCGATGTTGCTGAAGCCAATATAAAGGTTATAATGCCAGGCTATACCCATTTACAGGTCGCCCAGCCGGTCCTCTTGGCCCACCACCTCCTGGCTTACTTCGAGATGCTGGAGCGGGATATCGCCAGATTCAACGACTGCTTAAAGCGCGCGGACGTCCTGCCGCTGGGGAGCGGGGCGCTGGCGGGTGTGACTTACGATATCGACCGGGAGTTTTTAGCTAAAGAACTGGGGTTCAGCCGCATAAGCCAGAATAGCATGGACGCAGTCTCCGATAGAGATTTTGTACTCGAATACGAAGCGGCGGCCGCCATTTGCATGATGCACCTCTCCCGCCTCGCCGAGGAAATCGTGGTATGGTCGACGGCGGAGTTCAATTTTATAGAGCTTGACGACGCCTACGCTACCGGCAGCAGCATCATGCCCCAGAAAAAGAACCCGGATGTGGCCGAGCTCGCCCGCGGTAAGACCGGGCGCGTTTACGGTCATCTGATGGCATTACTGACCACTATGAAAAGCCTGCCTTTAGCTTATGACCGCGATATGCAGGAAGACAAGGAAGGCCTCTTCGATACCGTCGATACGCTGCTCTCAACGCTGGAAGTCTTTAAAGGCATGTTGAAAACGCTAAAGATAAAGCCGGAAAACATGTTGAAGGCAGCGGGGCGGGGCTACATTTTAGCCACGGATTTAGCGGATTACCTCGTGAAAAAAGGCGGGAGTTTCCGCTCCGCCCACGAAATCGTGGGAAAGCTGGTGAGTTATGCCGCCGGCAAGGGCAAGACCTTCGCCGGGCTTGACATAAAAGAATATCAAAAGTTCTCACCGCTGTTTGGCGCGGATGTGAAAAAAATTACCATAGAGTCCTCTATAGCTGCACGGAACGTTACCGGCGGTACCGCCCCGGCGCAGGTAAAACGGGCTTTAACCAAAGCCAGACGCCTGGTCGAAAAGAAGTGACACAGCCCCGGTAATAAATGATTGGGGTGAAAAATGAACGCACCTATCGTCATTGAGAACCTGACCAAGTATTATAATAAATTCCTCGCCCTGGA
>CAYXOZ010000240.1:0-1995 GCA_964467135.1 uncultured Dehalococcoidaceae bacterium | reverse complement strand
ACATCAAAAATTACCTGCACGCAGTGTTTCTCCCGGTCCACCTCCAGCATATGATAGGTGGCGGACTTGACTCCGAGTTTGACCTGGTGGCGGGAGGGGTCGTATTTTTCACCAAAGCAGTCCGCCGCCAGGTGTATATCGTCGAATTCTACGATGGTAAATCTTTTAAAGATGAGCCCCTCAACATCGAAGTAATAGAGCAGGCTGTTGAGCCACTCGAAGAGCAGGCCCTCGATATCGTCGGCGGTAACCTCCACGCGCCGGGACTCGACCTCTTTCACCTCGTCAAGCCCGGCGATGATGGAGAACATACCGTAGGCGGCGTTGGCAAAAGCCTCCGCTAACGTCCTGCCACAGGCTTTAAGGCCCATGTCCGCCGTGTGTTCGATAAGCTTAAAGCGTTTCATATTCATAGAGCCAAATTCACTATATTAATCCCGACACCATACTATTTCGTCCATGAGATTGCCGCGCCTTTCGACCTGCGGTCTCAATGGCTCGCAATGACAAATAAAGCGCAGTTGCGCATTTGCTCAGGTGGGCATTTATGGGCTAATTTTCCTTTCTGCGAGTCTAATATAGTACCATCACTACGGCGTGTCAATATGTTTTGTCACCGAGATATGGCATCTTGAGAGGCGCTAGCGCTCCTCTCTGATGATACTCCCTTATAAATACCGGAGCGTTAAGAGAGGTGCAGACCTCTCTTTCTTTCTTCCCCTCGCCAACCAAATAAAATCTACGGCTTCCATAACATACAGGCTGGAGAGAGGGTCAGAGGGTGAGGTGTAAGTTTATTATCATTTTTTAGAAAGAATCCATTTTCCTTTTTTATGATATAATCGGGGCGGAAAACTCACTTACGAGAGAGGCAGCCATCATGGCGGAACCTTCCCGCGAGGTCTTCTGGAACATCACGGTGCAATGGCCCATGTACATCCTGGCGGCCATCGGCATCGGGATACTTCTTTACGGAGCGTTTATCCACGTCAAAAGGTGGAAAGCGGGCAGGCCGGCCGGGCGCGCCAATAACTGGGGAAAAAGAGCAGTCGATTTCATCTATCTTGCCGTTATCGAAGGACTGCTCCACCGGAAGTTCCTCGGAATAGAAAAGCCCTTAAGACCGCGCGAGTTTTTCGCGGGACTAATGCACTTCTTCATTTTCTCCGGTTTCATCATTTTTCTCCTCGCCACCATCGTCGGCGTCTGGGAGAAATATTTAACAGGGAATATCTACCTGGCGTTTTCGGTAATCGTCGATGCCTTCGGGATACTGGCGATTATCGGCATCCTCATGGCCATGTACCGACGTTATGTCAAACGACCCAAGCGACTCGACAACCGCTGGGAAGACCTGGTCGCCCTGCTCATTCTCCTGGTCATCATCGTTTCCGGGTTCGTCGTCGAAGGGCTGCGCATCGCCGCCACCGAGCTCAAAACGAACCCGGGCTGGGCAGTGTGGTCGCCGGGGGGCTGGGTCTTCGCTAAAGCGTTCAACGGGGCCAGCCAGAGCACCATTCTAGGCTGGCACATCGGCCTGTGGTGGTTCCACGTCTTTTTCTCCTTCGCACTGTTCGCCTACCTCGCTTTCGTCAACTCGCGCCTATTCCATATCGTCTGGGACCCGGTCAACATATTTTTCCGGAACCTCGGGCCCCGCGGCGCGCTCGAGCCCATCGACCTGGAAAAGACGGAACATTTCGGCGCCGACAAAATCGAGGACTTCACCTGGAAACAGCTGCTCGACCTGGATGCCTGCACCAGGTGCGGCCGCTGCCAGGATGCCTGCCCCGCCTATTTCAGCGGCAAAGCCCTCAACCCCAAGCAGGTCATCCTCGACCTGAAAAGCCACCTCTACGACGTTTACCCGGGCAGTTTTTCACTAAAGCCGACGGAAAAGCGGGGGGAAATGACGGGCGGGGTAATCACGGAAGAAGTTATCTGGGACTGCACCACCTGCCGCGCCTGCCAGCAGGCCTGCCCGGTCTATATCGA
>CAYXOZ010000239.1:0-2006 GCA_964467135.1 uncultured Dehalococcoidaceae bacterium | reverse complement strand
AGGGGGCAGGGTTGACGAAAATCCCTCTCCCGTCTCCCTTTACAAAAGGGAGACGCCGATACCCGCAGGGAGTAGCCCGCCGAGAGGGGGCTTCACCACCCTTTTTATCCTTTCCACTTTTCGATTTCTATCAGGCAGGAGTTCGGCGCCATGCCGGGGACGTTCTGAGAAAGCAAGCGTGAAGGGGTGAGGATAGAAACGCAGCCGCCTTTATCAGTGCTCTCCGGATTACCCGGCTCAAGAGGGTCGTACTTACCGGAGCCGTAATAAGAATGCACGACCCCAACCCTCATCCTCTCCGTCACCTCGGCGATACACAGCACCGAACCGCGGTCGTTAAAGAGCCTGACGATGTCCCCGGTGTTAATGCTCCTGGGCGCGGCGTCGGCGGGATTAAGGCGGGCCGGTCGCCACGAGTAGCCGTCCTTGCGGACGCGGTGGCCCGGCACCTCGCTCAGCCACGACGTATTGGCATCGTACTGCGTATGGAAGGAATAACGGGGGTGCGGGGTGATAAGCTGGAGGGGATATTTCCGCCGCAGCGCCGAATTGTAGCCCTCCCAGGAAGGGATATAGCGGGGCAAAGGCGGCCTTTCCTGATCGTCCGGGAGATATTTTAATAAACTCTGCGAAACGAACTCGATTTTTCCGCTGTACGTCCCCAGCTCTTTGCCTTTTTTTGTTTGCCGCTTCGGGTTAAAATAGTCGGGCGTATCGCAGTCCCTCCCCTCGTAGAACCAGCGCAAAGCAGGGGTCGAATGATAGTCGTCCGGCATGGGCACGATGAAATAGCCCTTCTTCTTAAAATCCTCGAAAGAAAGGTATTTCGGGAGGTCGGAGACGTTAAAGACCTTTTCCACCCAATCCGCCTCGGAATTGCCCTCGGTAAAGTCTTCCCCGATGCCCAGGCGGTCGGCCAACTCCGCGAATATCCGGTAATCCGACTTCGATTCGTGGAGCGGCTCGATGCACTTATGCTGGTAGACGATGACCCGGTGGTTGCAGGCGTTGGAGCCGTGGTGCGTATAGCCGCCGGTATTCGCCCACTCACCGATGTCCTCCCGCTCGAAGTTGGTGCAGGCCGGCAGGATGATATCGGCCAGACCGGTCTCCGTGCACCACCAGCAGTCCTGGTTGACGACGAACTCCAGCTTGGGGCTCTGGTACATCCGCACCCACCGGTTGGTCCCGGTAAGCGTGCCGAGGAACGAGCCGCCGTAGCGATAAAACATTTTTACCTCGGAGCAGCCGGGCATAGGATAGGTTAAATCGATGAACTGCTGCTCCAGCGACTGCCCGCTGAAGGTCTCCCCTTTCCAGCGGATGGGCGGGCTGAGAATAGCCTCCGGTATGAGCAAACGATAGACACGCTGTTTCACCGGATTTTCCGCGGGCCTGGCGGCGAAACGGTTCAAGAAATTAGACCCGAAAGACGCGTAACCCGGAAACTCAAAATCGGCATTAAAGGGCGCGCCCATGCTCGTGCCCCAGATGCTCACGCCGGGTTTGCCCAGGCCCTGCATCGCCTGGAGGAGTACCATCAACCGGGCCCACTCGGTGCCGTAAGCCTGGCGGCAGGCGCCGGACTGGCCGCCGCGCGAGCCGGCGGCGAGCATGGTGCGTTTTGACGCCCACTCGCGGGCGAGACTTTTAATAGTATAAGCCGGCACGTCGCAAATCTCCGCCGCCCATTCCGGCGTACAGGCATCGCCGAGGATATGTTTTTTAAAATCCTCGAAGCCGACCGTCCGCGCGGCGACGTATTTTTTGTCGTAGGTGCCTTCGGTCAGCCAGACGTAGGCGATAGCTTCCGCCATCGCGGCGTCGGTGCCGGGGCGGGGGGCTATCCACTTATCGCCCAGTATAGTGGCGGTATAGTTACAGAACGGGTCGATGAAAATTTGCTTTTTCCCAAGGTCGCGGAGCCACAAACGCCAGATGGCGGCTTCCTGCCCGCCGTAGATGGCGCGGGTAGAATCGGGGTCGTTGCCCCAGTGCACGATAAG
>CAYXOZ010000238.1:0-2010 GCA_964467135.1 uncultured Dehalococcoidaceae bacterium | reverse complement strand
CGACCTCAATTAACGGATAGTCCTTGTGATACCAGACCTTGGTAAGGTCAAAGGGATTATAGGGCATTTTGGCGGCGTCCCTCTCCGGCATAATCTGGAAATACATCTTCCAGCGGGGATAATCGCCCTTCTCAATGCTTTCATACAAGTCCCGCTGATTGCTTTCCCTGTCTTTAGCGACAATAGCTTCCGCCTCGGCATCGGTCAGGTTCTTAATGCCCTGCTGTGTTTTCAGGTGGAACTTCACCCAGAACCTTTGATTTTTAGCGTTGATGAGGCTGAAAGTATGGCTGCCGAACCCGTGCATATGGCGGTAAGAATAAGGAATGCCGCGGTCGCTCATAACGATGGTAACCTGGTGCAGCGCCTCCGGAAGCGAAGTCCAGAAGTCCCAGTTGTTTTTCGCGCTGCGCAGATTGGTGCGCGGGTCGCGTTTGACGGCGTGATTAAGGTCGGGGAATTTCAGCGGGTCGCGCATAAAAAACACGGGTGTATTATTGCCGACCAGGTCCCAGTTACCTTCCTCGGTATAGAACTTCATGGCAAAGCCGCGGATATCCCTTTCGGCGTCGGCAGCGCCGCGCTCGCCGGCGACCGTGGAAAAGCGGATAAAAAGGTCGGTCTTCTTGCCGACTCTGGAGAAGATTTTAGCCTTGGTGTAGCGGGTAACGTCCCTGGTTACGGTGAATGTCCCGAAGGCCCCGGAGCCTTTAGCGTGCATGCGCCGCTCCGGGATAACCTCGCGGTCGAAGTGGCCCAGTTTTTCCAGGAACCAGACATCCTGTAAAAGGGCAGGGCCTCTCGGGCCGGCGGTCATCGTATTCTGGTTATCGACGACGGGGGCGCCGGCGGCGGTGGTCAGTTTTGGTTTCCTTTTATTAACCACTAGATTCCTCCTTCAATTGATTTTTATACTACTTTTTTGCGCTGAGCAATCGTTACAAAGTCCGCGGAACTCCAGTTGATGGTGGGAAACGGTAAAGCCGGTCCTCGCGGCGACACGCCGGTCCAGGTCTTTATCCACAGGCTCGTTTACATCGAAGACGCGGCCGCATCCCTCGCACCGGAAATGATAGTGGGGTTTTTGCGCGCCTTCATACCGGGAAATAGTGCCCCTGATATTCAACCGGGTAATTTCCCCGCCCGCCTGAAGTATTTTAAGATTCCGGTAGACGGTTCCCTTGCTGATACCGGGGATTTCTTTTTTTACGGCCATATATATTGTATCGGCGGTGGGGTGCGCCGTGGTCTCTCTTAAATATTTCAGGATAGCGGCTCTTTGCCTGGTATTTCTCTTCATTTTATCAGTAACAAGTCCTGTTATTAATAATTCTACCGATATTTTTTGACCCTGTCAAGAGGGAGTATAAGTATAATATTTCTCCGGCGGAAAAACAACATTTGTGACTTTTGTCTTTGCGGGGGCGCGGGCGTTAATGGTTGAATATATCAGTTGAATTTTACAGCGAGGAGGACACACATGGTAAAACATGCCGGCGACCTCAAACCCAGAGAAATTAAGAAAGACATCTCATGCGTCGGCGCGGTGGACTGGGACAGGAGACTTTTCGACTCCCTGATACCGCTCCCCGACGGCACCAGCTATAACGCCTATCTCATCAAGGGCAGCCAGAAGACGGCGCTCATCGATACGGTAGACCCGCCGATGAAAGACGTGCTGTTCAGCAACCTCGAACAGCTGGGAATTCAAAAAATCGACTACGTTATTTTCAACCACGCCGAGCCGGACCACTCCGGCAGCATCGTCGAGGTGCTGGCGAAATTCCCGGAAGCCAGGGCCGTGTGCACGCCCAAATGCAAAGGGATGCTCATCGACCGCTTCGGGGTCGCCGACGCCAGGTTCAAAACGGTCGAGGATAAAGAAACGATTCCGCTGGGCGGCCGCACCCTCGAGTTCATTTACGCCCCCTGGGTGCACTGGCCGGAGACCATGCTGACCTACCTGCAGGAAGACAGAATACTCTTCCCCTGCGATTTCTTCGGCTCGCA
>CAYXOZ010000237.1:0-2074 GCA_964467135.1 uncultured Dehalococcoidaceae bacterium | reverse complement strand
TTGGTCACCGCGACGCACTTCATGCCGGCACTCCTGGCGGCGGCCACTCCAGCCACCGCGTCCTCTATCACAACGCAGTTGCCGGGTTTCACTTTTAGTTTTTTAGCCGCGTGCAGGAAAATCTGCGGACTCGGCTTGCCCTCTTCGACCTCCATACCGTGGACGATGGCCTGGAAGCAGTCCTCGATGCCCAGCCCCCGGAGGATTACGACAATGTTCTCCGGCACCGCCGACGAAGCTATCGCCGACTTAATGCCGTGGGCGTTAAGAGACTTTAACAGCGCGACAGCCCCGGGCAGCGCCCGGATATCCGCCGCCACGCGCCGGCGGTAGTCCCGCTGCTTTTCGTCGGTGATGGCGCGAATTTCCCGCACTGGAATATTGTCACCGAGCGTGGCCTTGATGATGGTATCGTGCCGCCGCCCGAAGAAAGGCATAAAGTCCGCCAGGCTGTATGCCACGCCCCGCGCTTTAAATACATCACGCCAGGCCAGATAGTGATATTCGGCGGTATCGGCGATGACCCCGTCGAGGTCCCAGAGCACGGCTTCGAGGTGGTTTTCAGACATGGCGGCGGGTCTCCCTGACCCGGTCCGGCCTGCCGGCTTCGTTCTCGGCGATAAACTGCTTGGCGGTGCTCTCGGCGACCACCGTGCCATCTTTAAGGCAAACCCGGCCTTCCGTCTCGATGAGCTTTTTCCGGTGGCGCGTTACCCGGGCGGTAACGACCAGCGGCACCTCCACCTTGACGGGCTGTTTGAGCCTTATTTCGATGGTGGCGGTCAGACAGGTGTTACCGGTGGCGTAGGCGACGTTGCTCATCGCCTCATCGAGCAGGGTGCCCAGAATACCGCCGTGTAAAAGTCCCGGCCATCCCTGGAAGTTTTTAGGCGGCGTGAACTCGGCGCGGATGGCGTCGCCGTCCCGCGTGAATTTTAATTTCAGCCCGATGGGGTTATTACGCCCGCACCCGAAGCAAAGGCCCTCGTCGAGGTCGGCGTTGAGCTTAACTTTCGGCAGGGCTACCATTTTTAACTCCGTTACGGTCGGATTTTCTAAAAGTGGGACCATCCCGTCTTATTGACCCTCACGGGATTGCCCCGGGCATCGAAGAGGTTTATCTTGCCCGGTTCACCTTCGGTTATTTTACCAATGCTCGTCACCGGACACGGTATTTCCGCTGTTATCCGGTCGATGGCCCGGGCGCTGCCGGTGAAGAGCAACTCGTAGTCCTCCCCGCCGGTAAGGGCCAGTTCCTCGGCCCTTGACGCGAAATTCTCCCTGACTGCTTCATGAATAGGCAGCCTGCCGATGTCCACCCTTGCGCCGACCTGACTGGCCTGGCAGATATGGCGGAGGTCGGAGATGACGCCGTCGCTGATATCGATGGCGGTGGTGATGCCGTGCTTGACCAGCAACTGTCCCTCGGTGATACGGGGTATGGGGTGGAGAAAGGCGTCCCGCAAATAAGCCGCCGATTCCGGTCTAAACTTGAGCTGCTTCATCAGCATTTCGCGTCCGGCGCCGGCGCTGCCCGGGTAGCCGGTGACGGCGATAGTATCGCCGGGCATGGCGGTATTGCGGCGCAGTAACTTGCCGTTCAGGCTTTTGCCAAAGACAGTAATGGTAATCGATATCTCCGCCGCGCGGCTGATATTGCCCCCGACGATAGCGACAATGGAACGCTGCGCCAGCTCGATTATCCCTTCGTAAATTCTGGTGACGGCCTCCACCGGCGTATCTTCCGGCAGCGCCAGGGCGATGAGCACGTACTGCGGCATGCCCCCCATGGCAGCGATATCCGAGAGATTAATGGCGAGGGATTTCCAGCCGAGCTCTTTCCAGGTGGTGGTCTCCGGAGAAAAGTGGACGTTCTGCACCATGGTATCGACGGTAGCGAGCTGTATGGAGGAGTCGCACCGCCAGGCGGCGGCGTCGTCCCCGATACCGATGATAGGCTGGTCGGGGCTGATGCGGTCGACCTTGGCTTCGGCGACCATTTTCGCCAGATAATCAATCAGCCCGAACTCCCCCATCTCGGAGACTTTCATAGCTAAATTATAGCATATTCAGG
>CAYXOZ010000236.1:0-2078 GCA_964467135.1 uncultured Dehalococcoidaceae bacterium | reverse complement strand
ATGTTCCAGCCCCAGACGCGGATAACGTGGCGGCTGCGGTAGTCGTAGGCGAACATGAGCTTGGTCTTCTCATCGCGGAAATCAGCGCCTTTGAACTCGTCGCGGACGTCGCGTATCTGGATGCCCATTTTCTCGCAGTCGAGCAGGGTATCCCAGCTTTCTTTGGTGATAATGTAGCGGACATGCCCGCCGGTCCATCCCTGCATGGAGTCGTAGCAGGCTTTGGTATACATTTCCGGAGTGACTCTGGAACAGGGGTTGGTGACAGCGCCGTGCCAGTGGTCGACGCCCGCCCCGCCGGAGCCGCTCCGCTTGGCATGGCCCCTCTCGGCGACGGCGACCTTTACGCCTTTTTTAGCGGCGTTGATGGCGGCCTGCATTCCGGCGACGCCCCCGCCGATGACCAGGACATCGGTTTCGACCTCGTTGACTTTGCCGTAGTTGACGGGGTAAGGCCAGTCCGGGACTTTACCGCTTTTCTGGACGTATTCATGCCACGTTGCCATAAAAATGCCTCCCTGAGATAAGTATCGGGTGAATGTTAGCCTGCCGGGAGTTGGATGTCAAATGTAAGGCATCTTTTTCAGTACTCACCCCCTTAATCCCCCTCTCAAACAGATTTACTGTACAAATTCGGGATATTTTGGTTTGAGAGGGGGAGGAAATAAAAGAGGGGTTTCACCCCTCTTAGACGCCCTGTTATTAAGCAGGTGATTATTATGAGCGAGTTGTTTTATTTAAGCTGAAGCAGGTCTTCGACGATTTTTGACGCGTCCCGGACGAGCCCCGGGCAGGTATTAGCAAACACGTTTTTCTGGCGCGCCTCCGCCGCTTCTTCCGGTATGCTCAGGTCGTAACCGCAAAGCTCGGTACAGTTAAGCGAGCCGTGCAGCGCCTTAAATCTGCGGTTGAACTCCGTCATGACAGAGCCCATTTCCGCCCGGTCTTTCATATAGTCGCCCGAGGGCTTCAAAGCCAGGCCCATTGCCATGTAGGCGCCGGTGACCGCCCCACAGGTGCCGCGGCTTTGCCCCATGCCGCCGCCGAACGCCCGCGCGATTTTTAAAGCGAGGTCGTTACCCAGGCCGAACTCTTCAGAAAAAGAAGTTATCACCGACTGGGCACAATTCATCTTGTGTTCGGCCATTTTATCGTAGGCTTTTTGGCTTCTAGACATTATTTACCTCCCTGAATCAGTGAGAAGAACTCAGCGCGACTGGCACTCTTGCTGCGAAATGCGCCCCGTATCGCCGAGGTTATTACGTTGCTCCCCGGTTTCTTGATGCCCCGCATGGTCATGCACAGGTGCTCCGCTTGAATGACCACGGCCACACCGGCCGGCTTTATCCCCTCGTCAATAGCATCAGCGATCTCCGTGGTCATGCGCTCCTGCACCTGCGGCCGACGCGCGATGGTTTCCACCACTCTGGCTAGCTTACTAATGCCCACTATTCTACCCTCTGCATTAGGTATATAACCCACGTGAGCGACCCCATAGAAAGGCAGCAGGTGATGTTCGCACATGGAATAAAAGGGGATATCCTTCAAAATCACCATCTCCCGGTGCCCCAGCTCGAACCCCACCTCGAGGTCTTCTTTAGGGTCTTTTTCCATGCCCTGGAAAAGCTCGGCGTACATTTCCGCCACGCGCTGGGGGGTGTCTTTAATGCCTTCGCGCGCGGGGTCTTCCCCGATGGCTTTGATAATTTCCGCGACGGCTTTTTTGATACGGACCTGGTCAATCATGGTGTACCTCCTGCGAGGTTGTTTTAAGTCTTTTTAACCTATCCCCCTGACCCCCTTCCCTTGCCAAGGGAAGGGGGAATTAAAGATAAGAGGGGGCTGCGCCCCCTATTTGACTCCCTATGCCCACCCCAGGGCTTTTTCCACCGCGGCGATATCCGCGGGGAGCTCGAGGATTTTCGGGGCTATTTTCAGGGCGGTCTCGGTGTCTTTAAGTCCGTTGCCGGTGACCACGCAGACGATGGATTTTTCGGGGAACCTCTTGCCCTGCCCGGCGAGCTTTATCAGTCCGGCTAAAGGCGCGGCGGAGGCCGGCTCCCCGAAGACCCCGGCCT
>CAYXOZ010000235.1:0-2088 GCA_964467135.1 uncultured Dehalococcoidaceae bacterium | reverse complement strand
GGTATCGCCCGCATGTAGAGTCGGCGGCAGATTTCCTCGCCGAAGTATAGCAGCATACCGCATTTGCCGCAGTTGATTTTTTCCGTCATGGTTACCTCGCTTTCTTTTTATTGTCATTGCGAGAGCCCGATTTCATCGGGGTCGTGGCAATCTCAATCATCGCCTCAGTTCAGTCTCCGATAGCTTTATCCAGTCTTTTCATAGAGATTCTCACGGTCGTCCCGATTATATCGGGACTCCCTCAGAATGACACCGAATTTACGGTTTAATCAATATCTTTATGGATTTGCCCGCCTTATGCAGCTCGAAGGCTTTCTGGACTTCTTTCAGCGGGACGATGTCCGTAATAAGCGATTTTAATTCCAGTTTGGGCAGCATGGCGAGCGCCCGCGGGAAAGAGTAAGGGGACACGAAGGTGGAAGTGATAGTGAGCTCTTTGGCATACATGAGGAACGGCGAAACGCCGATTTCCACGTCCTTGCCGTAGACGGCCGCCCAGAGTATTGTCCCGCAGTTGTCCGCCAGGCTGAGGCATTGCTTGGCGGCCTTGACGCTGCCGCTGGCATCGATGACGGTATTAAATCCGCGGCCGTCCGTAAGCTTTTTGCCGATGGCTTCAATATCCTCATTAAACGGGTCGACGGTTACGTCGGCGCCGAGCTTTTTCGCCAGGGCCCGCTTTTCCGCGATGGGTTCCGATAGCAGAGTTTTGGCCGCGCCGGCTTTAAGCGCCATTTCCAGGCAGAGCAGACCGATAGGTCCCCCGCCGCAGATGGCGACGCTGCTGCCGGTGGTGACCCGCGCCTGGTCGATGGCGTGGACGGCTACGGATACCGGCTCCAGCAGCGAGCCTTCTTCCAGGCTGATGTTATCGGTGAGCGGATATATCGCGCTCTCCGGATAGACGGCGTATTCCGCAAAACAACCCGAAGCGCCTTCGCCGAGGCGGCAGTAGTGCTCCATACCGCTCTGGCAGTAATAGCAGGCGCCGCAGGAAGCGCGGAAGTTCATCGCTACCCGCTGGCCGACTTTAAATTTACCCCTGACTTCACTGCCGATGGCGGCAATCGTCCCCGAGGCTTCGTGCCCGAGGATACGCGCGTGTTTATAGGCTTCCGGCGGCATCAGCCCGAAACGCTGCTCCAGGTTCTCGGGGTCGGTACCGCAGAGGCCGGCGAAGGCTATCTTAACTTTTACCTGGTCCGGTTTCATGACCGGGTCGGGGACTTCCTCCATTTTGATAACGCCGGCGCTGCGGGTAACGGCTGCTTTCATAAGATGACCTCCTGATTTGGGATTTTGTTGAGTTACCTCTCGCGTATCTCGATGGCAACTCCACCGGCAGGCGTCGGGTCGGTATAGATGAATCCTAACCCCGCCCGACCCTTGGTCCAGATACCGATGCCGTTTTTCTTAAAATTGACGATTTCCGCGTCAAGGTCGTCGGTAAGGAAGCCGATGTGGTGCAGCCCTTCGCCGGTCTTGTCCAGCGACTCTTTTAACGCCTGGTTCCCCTTGGTCGGCTCGAGCAGTTCCAGTTCCACGTCTCCCAGATCCGCGTTGCTGATAGTCGTCGTCCACTCGGCGGGCTTACCGTGCAACTCCCCTTTAAAAGATATCGCCATGGTCTTTTGTCCCCCCGGTCCCGCAAACGGCCCGATGCCCAGGGACTCGAAATAGGCAACAGCTTTATCAATGTCTTTGACCACCACGCCGACGTGATGTAATTTGGTGAAAGACGATTTGCTTTTTGCCATGTTGTCTCCTTTCGGTGTTTTACGGTAGAAAAGCGGCGACGCTCAGCGGCGTCACCACAAGTTTATCTATCTGCAATGGCGATGTCAAACCGTTTTCTCCACCCCTTTTTCCGCCCGCTAAAGAGAGAAGAGGGGTACGCTCCCCTTGAACTCCCTTTTTTATATACTAGGTGGAGGAGCGGCCCGGGGGCGGACTTACCGTCGACTCTTCCACGAACTTGAACATGCGGGTCAGGCCGCCCGGCGTCCTTAGATTATAGAGTCGCACGGCGTTACCGCCCAGCATCAGGTTCATGTCGTCCTGGTTGATGTCCAGTCGCTGTATCTGCTT
>CAYXOZ010000234.1:0-2094 GCA_964467135.1 uncultured Dehalococcoidaceae bacterium | reverse complement strand
CGTCCTGGGAAACAGTGTATTCCCCGGTAACGCGCCGGCCGCCCTGCGTGCCCAGTTGCGGGGCGGTCTGCATGACAAAGCACTTCTCAAAGCCGGGTACGTTCTTTCGCATGAAGTCGTGGGTGACCAGGGCGCGTTTGCGAGCCTTGATATCTATTCTCGTCAGCTGCTCCACGTCCATGGCGTCGGTGGACTCCGCCTGCGGCTGCATGCAGTGGTACCAGAGCACGCCGGACTGGTTCTCCAGGATGCCTTTAAAGAAATGGGGATAGCCCCCCAGCTTTAAAAGCTCCCCCGTCAGCGCCTTATACTTTTCCGGCTGCGTCACCTGAAAGTCCTCGTATTTCTTGATATCGACGTTGGCCATCCACCAGGTAAAAGCCAGCCAGGCGGTGCGGTGCTTATTGCTCAGGGTGGCGTCGAAATCGGCGCCCGCCGCCACGAAGATATCACCGTCGCCGGTGGCGTCGATAACGCACTTCGCGAGTATGGCCTGCCGTCCCGACTTGCTCTCGAAGATGATTCCCTTTACGGTATCGCCGTCCATGACCGGCCGAGTGCCCCAGGAATGCAGGAACAGTTCCGCCCCGGCGCCAATCACCATGTCGTTGAGCTCATCCTTGAGTATCTCGGGGTCGATGACGGCGGTATAAAGCACCGCCTGCTTGCCGCCCCGGTTGAGGTCCTTACGCACGTAGAAAAAGCCCAGGTTGGCATTAAGATAATAATCGACCACTTTTTTAGCGGTGGTGCCCCAGTCTTCTTTATGGGGATACGAAGTGCCGCCGCGCGCAGTAAGGCGGTCGATGATTTCCTGGGTAAGCCCGAAGATATGCTGCCTGCCGCTGATATCGCTGAGATTGGGAAAGATATTGATAAGGCCGCCGGTAGCCATGCCGCCGAGATGGCCATATCTCTCGATAAGGACAGTTTTAGCGCCGTTACGCGCCGCGCTGATGGCCGAGGCGACCCCTCCCGGACCGCCCCCCACCACGACCACGTCCACTTCACGGATGACCTTAAGTTTACGGGCAGGCTCAGTGATGATTTTGGTCAATGCCATATTCACCCCCAATTTCAAGGGGGTAGTTTGTCGCTACCCCCTGTTTGGTCATTGTATCCTGATATTTTCTTAATGCGGCGGCGTAAAGGACTGACCGACCAGCGCTGGGCCAGTATACTTATAAGACACCTTTTTCTTGACGTCTGGCAGCGGCACGCCCTGCTTGGCAAGTTGCCTTTGCAGGGCTTTGATGTCAACGTCCTTCACGCCCACTCCGGCTTTTAACGCTAAAGCAGAAGCAGTGCCCGCCGCCTCGCCGAAAGCGATACAGTGCGGGATGAGGTTGAAATAGTCCTGGACGTGCATGTCCGAGGAGAAAGCGCGGCAGGCCACGAGGAAGTTGTCCACGTTCTTCGGCAGCAGGGCGCGGTAGGGGATATACATGTTGGGATGGTCCAGCGACTCCTGGCCGCGGTCGAGGTCGGGGAAGATGGCAATGGTATCTTCGAATGGCTGGTTATCGGCCAGGTCTTTAGTGGTAAGATGGTACTCACCGACCATGCGGCGACTGGACCGGGTGCCGAGCTGCGGGCCGGTCAGGACGAGGAAGCTTTTCTCGAAACCGGGCATATTCTTTCGGTAGAATTCCAGGGTCTTTACGGCGACCTTGCGGCCTTCGAACTCGACGCGGGTCAGCTCTTCGACGTCCACCTGGCTCTTGTTGGGGTAGCGGTTGTGGAACCAGACGACCGCCTCCTGGTCGGGGAGGTTAGAGGGCATAAAGCCCCCCTGGCCGCCGGACTGCATCGCCTTACGTGACAGCTCCATGAACTCTTTGGGGTTGTTCTTGCGGAAGTCCGTCGCTTTTTTGAAATCGACCCCATCAATCCAGAAGCAAAGGGCCAGGTTGGCGATGCGGAAGTTCGGGGGGATATTGTCTTCGAACTCGATGCCGGCATAGGGGAAAAGGTCGCCGTCGCCGGTGGAGTCGATAACGACCTTCGCCAGGACTGCCTGGCGGCCGGACTTGCTTTCCATGATGACGCCCTTGCAGTGATTGCCTTCCATGATGGGCTCGGTGCCCCAGGCGT
>CAYXOZ010000233.1:0-2126 GCA_964467135.1 uncultured Dehalococcoidaceae bacterium | reverse complement strand
GGGGCAATCCGGAATTTGGGGGCAGGTTCCGCAACCGGTTCCGGCGCAGGTTCAGGCTCGGGGGGCGGCTCCGTTTTCAAATCAAGCCCGGCATCGAGGTCGAGCTCAGGTTCGGGCTCGGGTTCAGGAGGCGGAACGTTAACGGCGGCGCTCCTCTCCTCCTGAAGCTCCTTGAAGGTCTTATCTATCTTCTTGTAAGCCCTAGATAAAAGCGGATAACCGCACCACTGGCAAGCCCAGTCTTTAGTCCTTAACGTCTGACGTCCACAATTGGGACAAGCCGGCATGGGAACTCCTCTCTATTAAATTATACGTGATAAAGACAGCTTGTCAATATGACGCACGTATGATGACCGTTGGATTATCCCGGAAATGTCACCGATTTGTTATTAATTTTGCCACGACGTTGTAACTATTTTACTGATACCGATATAATATTGCAATAACAAATTTATTAATAGAGCGAGAAGAAAGCATGTGTATTTTTTTACTTATCGGTATTATCCTGTTCATCCTGTGGGTATTGGGGTTTTTTCTATTCAGCCTGGGCGCCCTGATACATATCGCGCTCGTGCTGGCAGTTATCTTTGTCATCCTCTGGCTGCTGAGGGCGATATTCAGGCTGTTTTAGTTCCCGTGAATACTTAATAATCTAGTATTAACTTTTTTATAATCAGCTTGACATCTTACTTCATAAACCGTATAATAGAAGTAAGGTTTTTGGAGAAAAGGAATGGCCGGCAAGAACTATTACGACATACTCGGGGTAAGAAAAGACGTCAGCGATAAAGAGATAAAGCAGGCTTACCGCCGGCTGGCGCGCAAGTACCACCCGGACGTCAATCCCGGCAACAAGGCGGCCGAAGCCAAGTTTAAAGAAATCAACGCCGCCTACGAGGTCCTCTCCGACAAGGAAAAAAGGCAGAAATACGATAGATACGGCGACAAATGGCAGTACGCCGACCAGATAGAACAGGCGGAGCGGGAGCAGGCGCAATACCAGGGGTTTACTCCCGGGGGCGGCTCCTACCGCTTCAGCGGGGACGTCGACAACCTGGACAGCGTCTTCGAGGAACTGTTCGGGGGGGCGAGGGGGCGGGGCGGTTTCACACGCCGGCCGCAGGCCCGGCGCGGGCAGGACATGGAGACGCCCATCGAGGTAACGCTCGAGGAAGCCTACGCCGGCACCCACCGCACCATCAGCCTCCAGGTGGAAGAGCCCTGCGCGGCCTGCCAGGGAACGGGGCGGATACAAAATCTTCCCTGCTCGGTGTGCCGCGGCGCGGGAATCGTGGCCAACATCAAGCGCATCGAGGTAAAGATACCCGCCGGGGTTAGTACGGGGTCGAGGGTGCGCGTGGCTGGCAAGGGACAGCCCGGCTACGGCGGACCAGCCGGCGACCTCTACCTTAATATCACCGTGCTGCCGCACGCGACGCTGGAACGCCAAGGCGACGACCTTTATGTTAACGTACCGGTGCCCCTGACGATAGCCGCGCTGGGCGGTGAAGTACAGGTGCCGACGCTGAAAGGCAAGCTGGCACTAAAAATACCGGCGGAGACGCAGAACGGACGCGTCTTCCGCCTCGCCGGACAGGGCATGCCCCACCCCGGCAAGTCCACCAAAGGCGACCTGCTGGCGAAGGTAAACGTGGTCCTGCCGACCAAGCTAACAGAAAAAGAAAAGGAGCTATTCAGGCAACTCAGCGAGACACGACCGAGTTGACGAGGAGTGGAGGTGAAAATGGAAAAAGATAAATACAATACCGAGCCCCGCTACGTGATAAGCGTGGCAGCCAGAATGCTGGAGATACAGACCCATACCCTGCGCTACTACGAAAGGGTGGGCATCATCGAGCCGCACCGTTCGCAGGGAAACATACGCCTCTACTCGGACAGGGACATTGCCCTGCTCAAAAGGGTAAAGTCCCTCGTGGACGACATGGGCATTAACCTGCCGGGGGTGGAAGTCATCCTGCGCATGGTCCAGCACATGGGAGAACTACAGAACGAACTGGAAGAAGCCCACCAGGAAATTGAGAAACTACGCGGAGGAACGGAAGAATGAGACAGGAAAGATTCACGGAACAGGCACAGGAAGCGTTACAGGCATCCCAGCAAATGGC
>CAYXOZ010000232.1:0-2184 GCA_964467135.1 uncultured Dehalococcoidaceae bacterium | reverse complement strand
TTGATGTAACTGATTTAGGCGTGGACGCCCTGAGCCTGGCCGGCAACCAGTTCTACGGTCCCAAGGGGGTCGGCGCTTTATGGGTGCGGCGGGGGGTGCGATTAATGCCCCTGTTCGACGGCGGTATACAGGAGGGGGGCCGGCGGGGCGGCACCGAGAACGTCCCGGGGATAGCCGGGCTGGGCAAAGCGGCGGAAATAGCTAAAGCGGAAATGGCGTCCAGGGTAAAACAGCTGACGCCGCTGCGCGATAACCTGCTCAAAGGGCTCCCGGAAAAAGTAGAGCATGTGGTCATTACCGGTCACCCCCAAAATCGTTTACCCGGGCACGCCAGCTTCTGCGTCGAGTTCATCGAGGGGGAATCCATGCTGATGCTGCTCAACAGTAAAGGCATCGCCGTTTCCAGCGGCTCCGCCTGCACGTCGCGGGCGCTCAAGGCTTCCCACGTCCTCATCGCCATCGGGCTTTCTCACGAAATCGCCCAGGGCTCTGTTTTATTTACACTGGGACTGGACACCACCCGGGAAGACATCGATTACGTTCTGGAGACCATGCCGCCCGTCGTCGAGCGACTGCGGCAGATGTCACCGCTTTACGCCAAGTTCGTTAAAACCGGCAAAGGAGGCTAATATGCCCGTTTACAGCCAGATGGTAATGGACCATTTTATGAACCCCCGCAACGTGGGGGAAATTGCTGACCCCAGCGGCGTGGGAGAGGAAGGCAATCCCGTCTGCGGGGATATGATGACGTTTTACATTAAGGTCAAGGACGACCGCCTCGAAGACGTAAAGTTCAAGACCTTCGGGTGCGGGGCGGCCATCGCCGTTTCCAGCATGGTCAGCGAGATGGCTATAGGCATGACCCTGGACGAGGCGATGAAAATCACGCCGCAGACGGTGGCGGACAAGCTGGAGGGGCTGCCCAAGAACAAATTCCACTGCTCCAACCTGGGCGCCCAGGCCCTGCACAAAGCCATCGAAGATTACCGGAGCAAACAGAAAGTCGGAGGTAAATAGCCATGGCCAACGAAACCAAATACGGGAAGCCGGTACACAAGTGCCCCTTCTGCGACGAGGCAATCGCCGAAGCGGCTTTTCCCTACTGCGAAGCCTGCGGCATTAAAGTCCTTACTTGCCCCGAATGCGGGCAGACCGTGCCCCGCGACGCCAAAAAGTGCCCGGAATGCGGCTGCGAGATAATGGGGTACTGATATGGCCGAAGCAGAAAAAGAAAAACTGACCATCGTGGTCTTCAGCGGCGAACTCGATAAAGCCCTGGCGGCTTTTATTATCGCCACCACCGGCGCCAGCATGGGGATGGACGTCACTATGTTTTTCACCTTCTGGGGACTGAATATCCTGAAAAAGAACGAGGGCGGTATTCAAGGCAAGGGGTTTAAACAAAAGATGTTCAGCCTGTTAAACAGGGGCGGCACGAAGAGATTAAAGCTATCGAAGTTCCATATGTTCGGGCTGGGCACATGGATGATGAAACTTGTCATGAAAGACAGTCATTACCCGTCTATCGATGAGTTTATCACGATGGCGAAGGAAATGGGAGTTAAACTGATTCCGTGTTCCACTACGTGCGGCATGTTCGGCCTGACGGAAAATTCCTTCCGCAGCGGGGTGGAAGGTATAGCTGGCGCGGCTTATTTTCTGGGCGAAGCCCGCCAGTCGAAAGTTACCCTGTTTATCTAGAGGAGATGGAAATGAAAGCGGACGAGACACTTGACTGTATGGGACTATACTGTCCCATGCCTATCGTCAAGACTGCGCAGAAAATAAAAGAGCTTAAAGCGGGACAGGTCCTGGAGGTCCTCTCCGACGATAAAGGCATCAAGCAGGATATGCCCGCCTGGTGCCAGACCACGGGCAACCAGTGCCTGGGGATGGAAGAGGCCGGCAGCGAAATAAAAGTCTACGTCAAAAAGACGCAAAAGCCGTAGCATGGCTGTGTGGCGGTGGCTCAGGCAGGTCGTACCGTGGCTGTTGCTGGCTGTGCTGGTGCTTTACGTTGTCAGCGGACTGGGCATCACCCAGTACCGGACAGTCGAGTCGATTACATTCGGTTGGCTGACCAAGAACCTCTCTTTCCGGATCCATAATGACCTTTTGTATCTCTTCCTGGCGCTGCTGGTCCTGCACATCGCGCTGCCGTATATCGTCAGGACGAAAAACGGC
>CAYXOZ010000231.1:0-2195 GCA_964467135.1 uncultured Dehalococcoidaceae bacterium | reverse complement strand
GTGGTCATCAACTTCGAACTCAGGCTAGGGTCACTGGAAAGGCTGTTACTGGCGCCGGTGAGTCTGTCGGGTGTACTTTTGGGCAAGATTCTAGGCGGTACTATTTTTGGCCTGATGATAACGGCAGTGATAACCTTCGTATCTGTCATCTCCCTGGGACTCTACAGCGTTAATATCATTTATCTTCTTCTGGTTCTGCTGCCTTCGCTCCTGGTATTTTCCTCCCTGGGCGCGTTACTATGTGTCTTGGTCAAGGAGGTGTTTGAGGCACAGACTCTGGCCAACCTGCCCCGTTTCCTCATGGTGTTTCTCTGCGGTGTTTTCGTGCCGATTTCAACTTTGCCTCCGGTACTTAAGCAAATCAGCTACATATTGCCCCTTACCTACACTGTCGACGGGATACGTCAGTCGTTTGGCAGTGCCGGAGATATTTCCATAGTTATTGATATTCTGGTTCTTATGGCGCTAATACCCATTCTGATTTTCCCGGCGACCAGGTTGATGGCAAGAAGGTTTATTTAAAGATTTGGAGGGAATTATGCCCACCCGAGAAGAAGTGAAAAACATCCTGGATACAGTACTGGTCCCCGGCGTCATGCGTAGCCTGGTCAAGATGAACCTGGTTAAAGACATCAGTGTGGCTGATGGGAAAATAGATGTTTCTCTGGCCAATGCGGCTTTGATGAAAGGCGCCCAGGACTGGCTGAAAGATGAGATAGAAGAGGCGGCGACTAAACTGAAGGGAGTGAAAGAGGTAAATGTCAGCTATGTGGAGGTTAAACCCAGCGAACTGAACAGCATCAGTAATGTTATTGCTGTCATGAGCGGCAAGGGCGGCGTGGGTAAATCGCTGGTCGCCAGCCTCGCCGCCATGGCTTTACGCCGCCAGGGCTACGAGGTTGGTATTCTGGATGCCGATATCACCGGTCCCAGCATCCCCAGGATGTTCGGTGTCAGCGGAATCCCTGCCATGAGTGAAACCGGCATCCTGCCGGTACCGTCGCGTTCGGGTGTGGAAATAATGTCTATCAACCTTTTGTTGCCTGCCGAGGATGAGGCCGTTATCTGGCGCGGGCCACTCATCGGGCATGCCATCACACAGTTCTGGGAGGATGTGCTCTGGGGCAGGCTGGACTACCTGATTGTCGACCTGCCGCCGGGCACGGCGGACGCTCCGCTTACGGTGATGCAGCAGCTCCCCATATCAGGTATCATCATCGTCTTTACTCCGCAGGACCTGACGGCTATGGTTGTCCGCAAAGCCATCAAGATGGCCAGGCAGATGAATAAACCCATTCTCGGCGTTGTGGAAAACATGAGTCATCTCTACGTACCCGAAATGGATAAGAAGATAGAAATATTCGGTAAAAGCCGCGGCGAAGAAATGGCGCAGGCCGCCGGCGCCCCCTTGCTGGGGCAAATACCGATCGACCCGGAGCTGGCCAAACTTTGTGATGAGGGTAATATTGAACGTTATGACTCCGTAGCGTATAATGCCTTTGCACAAAAGTTAACCGGTATATTAACAACAAAATAATGATAAGCATCAGGATAAAAGGAGGGAATATGGCCGAGCTAAAGGACAGTTGTGTTAAACCCGTACGCGGGCCTATTGCGCCCGCAGCACCTACCCAATCAGCCTCGATAGCGCCGGTACAGGAGGTACAAAAAGTGACCGCACGCGTGGGGCAGGATGCGCCAGATTTTGAGTTAAGCTCCTTCATTGCCGGCAAAGGGTTTCAGCCCATCAAGCTCTCGGATTATAAAGGTAAATGGATAGTCCTCTGCTTCTATCCGGGTGATTTTACCTTCGTCTGACCGACGGAGCTGGCAGCGGTTGCTGCCCGTTATAACGACTATAGAGCTCTGGGGGTTGAAATCCTGGCGGTGAGCACGGATAGCCGGTTCGTGCACATGATTTGGCAGGAGCAGGAACTATCCAAGATGGTCGACGGCGGCGTACCTTTCCCGATGCTTTCAGACGCCGGGGGAAGGGTCGGTACAGTATACGGAATCTATGACGAAGCCGCCGGTGTAAACATCCGCGGCCGCTTTATCATCGACCCCGATTTTAAAATAAAGGCTATGGAAGTCCTGACGGCGGATGTCGGCCGCAATCCCGATGAACTGATGCGCCAGATAAAGGCTTTCCAGCATGTACGCGCCACTGGAGAAGTAACGCCTTCCGGCTGGCA
>CAYXOZ010000230.1:0-2197 GCA_964467135.1 uncultured Dehalococcoidaceae bacterium | reverse complement strand
AAATCTTTAAGCTCGTCCGGCTCGATGGGCGGGAAACGGGGGTCGCGCGTCGCCGAGCTAATGGCATTGGCGATTGTCTCCGCCGCCACGTTCTTCTCCTGAGGCTCAAAGGTCCCGATGCACCCCCGCAGCGCCCCTTTTTTGTGGATGGAGACGAACACCCCGGCTTTCTCTTTCATCTCCGGGGCAAGCTCTGAAGGCAGCGCCGGCCTTTTACCGGTCTTTACATATGTTTCGACGGTCTGTTTGGCTAAAGCCGCGATAGGGTCCATCATCTTAAATCCCTCCCTTTCCAGGGCCTCCCTTTTTAAAGATGACGCCCGCATAGCCGACCACCGCGCTTTTATCGCCGGTGGCGTCCCCGCTGGTCCGGTATTTCACCAGCTCCGCGCGGGTGGCTCCCAGCTCTTTCGCCGCGGCGATAAGGCAGACCACGGGACCATAGGCGCACATTGAAATATCGAGCCCGCGGTACCGCCGCGTCAGCTCGTCCTCGTCGAGCGCCAGCATCGCTTCCACCGCCTGCATGTCCTTTTCTTTCGCGATTTCATGCGGCTCGTAGTGGGTCATATCGCCGCTCGCCATGATGACCGCTTCCCGCTTCAGCTCTTTAATTGCCCGCGCGATGTCCCGCCCGATTTCCTTATAAGTGCCGGCGGGAGCGCCGGCCAGTATGACGGGCACTATCTTGACATCCGGTTTAAGATACTGTAAAAAAGGGATTTGCACCTCGACGGCGTGTTCCTCACGGTGAGCCTGATAGTCCTCTTCCAGATGCTCGGAAACCGCCACCATCTTTTTAGCCAGCTCCGCATCGACCGGCACCTCACCCAGCGGCGTCTTCCAATTACCCTCGGTCCAGACGCTGAAAGGCTTGCCCAGCCCGCTGTGGGTCGGTCCCATGATAATAAAGGTATCTTTAAACTTTATTCTCGACAAAGCCGCCCCCGTGACAGCGCCGGAATACTGGTAGCCGGCGTGAGGCACCAGCAGGCCGACCACTTCCTCCCTGGGGGCGTTCTTATCGATGAACTTCTCCATCATGGCTTTGATTTCTGAAACAGAAGCGGGATAAAAGTATCCGGCGACGTAGGGATTCCTGTTCATCTTACCCCTCCTTTGAACCAGCGGGCCGGAAATTAAGCTCCGCGCCGCAGGACCGGCACCGCGAACCCGCCAGTCCCACGACTTTCGTCTCGTACCCGACCCTCCTCACGATGGGTTTACCGCAGGCATAACAACGGGTGTTTTCGCTATCATGCCCCGGGACATTACCGGCATAGACAAACTTGAGACCGGCCTTTTTACCGATATCGTAGGCGTGTTCGATGGTGGCTAACGGCGTGGGGGGCACGTGCATAAGCCGGTGGTGGGGGTAAAAACGGGTCACGTGCCACGGCGTCAGCTCTCCCAGCTCTTCCTTTATCCATCGGGCGATGCCCCCGAGCTGGGTATCGTCGTCATTCATGGTGGGGATAATGTTGGTGACCACCTCGACATGCATGCCCCACTTATTTTTCGCCCGCCTGGTCACGTCAAGGATTTCCCGCCAGTGGGGCACCCCGGAAAGGTCCTTATAGAAAGCGTCGGTAAAGCCCTTGATATCGACCCTCCAGGCGTCAAGAAAAGGCCCGATAGTATCCAGCGCCTCCGGAGTGGCGTAACCGTTGGTCACATAGACGGTATAAAGATTTTTTTCTCTGGCTAATCTGGCCGATTCCAGCGTGTGTTCGAACCAGACGACCGGCTCGTTATAAGTCCAGGCGATACCCTGGCACCGGCTCTTGATGGCGAGCTCGATCGAGGCCGCCGGCGAAAGCTCGCGGCAGTCGCGTAATAAAGCGTCATGATTAGCGGTGGAAATCTCCCAGTTCTGGCAATGCTTGCAGTGGAAATTACAGCCTAAAGTGCCCAGGGAGAAACAGAGCGTGCCCGGATGGAAGTGAAACAGGGGTTTTTTTTCGATGGGGTCGGCGTTTACCGAGGATACCCTGCCGTAGTTCAGATTGTACAGACTGCCGTCCTGGTTGCGGTACATGCCGCAGGCGCCGAATTTCCCCGGGTTAATCCGGCAGCGCCACTGACAGGTGCAGCACTTTACCCGGGAGTCCGGCAGCTTCTCATAAAGCACGGCCTCACGCATGACCTCACCACCCTTAAATTAATTATAGCACCGGCAGGAAATCAATTATAGGGG
>CAYXOZ010000229.1:0-2204 GCA_964467135.1 uncultured Dehalococcoidaceae bacterium | reverse complement strand
CGTTAGAAAGAATCTTCGGCTGTTTTTTTCTTGTAGAAAATTGCGTTTCGCCTGAATAGCATACGTATGGCTTACGAGTTAGTTAACTTAAAGTCCCGCGGCTGTCAGGATATCCGGGACCACTTCCTCCCTGCCGATGGCCATGATATGAACTCCGTCACAAACGGCGTTTTTCTTCAGAGAGGCAATCGTCCTTCCGGCAATTTCTATTCCTTTGGTTAACATCGCTTCCTTAGGTACTTTGGAAAGCTCGTCAATTAAATTTTGAGGGACAAAGATACCGGGTACATTTTCTGTCATATATTTTGCCATGCGTGCCGATGACAGCAGGACAATCCCGGCCAGTATTTTTATCTTAAACTTGCGGGCGTAAGCCATAAACTTCGTGAAATTCTCCAGGTCATAAATAGCCTGGGTCTGGAAAAACTCGGCACCGGCGGCCACCTTCTTTTCAAATTTTATAAGCTGCGGCTCGATGGGGCGCGCCTCCGGGGTAACGATAGCCCCGGCGCAGAACTCCACCCCACCTTCCAGTTTATTACCGCCGAGGTCCTGGCCTGACATCATCTGGCGAACCGTCATCAAAAGCTGTAGAGAATCCAGGTCGAAAACGCCTCTGGCCTCCTTGTGGTCGCCCACAGGCACGGCGTCTCCGGTAAGACAGAGGACATTACTCACGCCCCGGCTGTGAGCGAAGAGCAGGTCAGCTTCCAGTGCCAGGCGGTTGCGGTCGCGGCAGGTCATCTGCAGGATGGGTTCGCCGCCCCTCTCTTTAATAGCCAGGCAGCCGCCCAGAGAAGGGAAACGCATCACCGAGCTCTGGTGGTCGGTGACATTAATCGCATCCACCCTGTCCTTGAGAATATCGATGTGGTGGAGCATCTTTTCCAGGTTTGTCCCCTTGGGTGGGGCAACCTCGCTGGTAATGACAAATTTACCGGAGTTGAGGGCTTCTTTGAAACGTGATACCATTGTCCTTACCCCCTCACTGAATTCTTACAGCCCTTGGCCTCAGTGCGATATGGTGGTTACGGGGCGGCTGGTATTGGCGCATCAGGTCGAGCCTGCCCTGCTCTTTCAGGCGGTTATAAATGAGAGTCCAGGCGCAGTCCTTCTCTTTATCCACCTCGCATTTACCGTTATTGGTGCCGCCGCAGGGGCCATTGACCAGTCCCTTATGACAGGCCGTGATGGGACAGATACCGGCCGTCTCGCCGAGAAGACACTGGCCGCACTGAGCGCAGGCCTCGCGAAAGTAGCCGGGCGTCTCTTCCACACCGATAAATAGGGTGTCCACCGCCGGAATCACCGGTTTGCCGACATAAAGGTTCATCCGATGTATGCCTAGGGCACAGCTCATCGATAAAATACAATCGGCGCCGCGAATATATTGTTCTTTTTCTTTCATGGCAGCTTCGGTCATGTCATCACAGGCGGTAGGGATAACCTCCCCGCCGGTGACACGTTTACCCATCTGCTGAAGGCGCCCCTTCATCTCTTCCACCTGTTCGATGCCGCCGGTCTTCGTCATAGTGGTACAGGTGCCACAGCCGATAATGAATACTTTGTCCAGGCCTTTCAAGCCGCGTTGAATTTCATCCATCGTTTTTTGTCTGGTTATCGATTTCATGGCGGACACCTTCCTCTATTGTTGATTTCTACTAACAGATAATATTTCAACTTTCCAGGTCGCACCGCAAACATCGTTTTGCCTCGCGTTGGGCGACGTCTTCGGAGAAGCCAAGCTCTATTTCCGCAAAGCTAGCCCGTCTCTCCGGCAGCGGTAGAGTTGTTACCTTCGTCCGCGGCTTTGTCTCCCATGTTTCATCAAGCTCCGGAGGCCGTGTCTCCACCACTTTGGATTTGCGGTCGTATATCTCGACACGGGAAGCATCACCACGGAGGTACTTATCGATAGCCATGGCGCCCCTCCTCCCGGCGGCGATAGCTTCAACGACCATGTCCGGCCCGGTGACGAAGTCGCCGCCGGCGAAGATGCCGGGCACATTGGTGGCCAGGGTGTTGCCATCGACAACCAATGTCTCCCATCTGGTACGCTCCAGGGCGCTATCGGGGGGCAGGAAAGAGAGGTCGGGCGCCTGCCCCACGGCGGCGATAACCGTGTCCACCTCGGCGGTGAACTCAGAGCCGACGATGGGGATGGGGCGGCGCCGCCCGCTTTCGTCAGGCTCTCCCAGCTTCAT
>CAYXOZ010000228.1:0-2249 GCA_964467135.1 uncultured Dehalococcoidaceae bacterium | reverse complement strand
ATCGCCCCGTGGCAGGCAATCGACGCCACCATGCGCTCTTCCCATCGGCCCTTTTCCTCCCCGGCCAGGGCGTCGAGCATCTCCCGCAGCATGGCCGACCAGTCGTCGGCGGCTAAAGCCGGCACCGACCGCACCAGGTAGGTCCTCTCCCCGAACGCCTCCACCCCGAAGCCGAAATCTTTAAGCTGTTCCAGACACGACCGCATCACGGCTTCCTGCCGCGGCGTTACCTCGAACGTGACCGGCTCCAGCAGGCCCTGTGCCTCCGGTTTGCTTGTTTCGCGCTGTCGTTTGACCCTGTCATAGCGCACCCGCTCGTGCGCGGCGTGCTGGTCGATGAGGTAGACTCCGTCCGGCCCTTCGGCGACGATGTATTTACTCATGACCTGTCCCACCACCCGCAGCACCGGCAGCGACGTTATTAGGGTTGGCGGGGACTCGGGCCAAGGGGCTGCCTTTGGTTCGTCCGACCTTTCCCAGAGCCTTTGTATCGCCGACGGCGTCGCCCGGTATGGCGCCAGCACTTCCTCTATCCTGGGCACGGGCATCCTCGCCACCAGCGTGCTTCTGACCGCCCGCTGCACGACCCGGAAGACGTCGCCGTCGCTGCGGAACTTTACCTCGCTCTTGGCCGGATGGATATTGACGTCGACCTCCCCCGGGGGGAGGGAGATATCGAGCACGACCACCGGGTGCCGGCCGGTCATGAGGAGTCCGCTGTAGGCCTCTTCGACGGCGTAGGCGAGGAGTCGACTGCTCACCCAGCGCCGGTTGACGAAAAAGCTGAGGAAGTCGCGACCCGCCCTCCCCAGCTCCGGCGCGCCGACCATCCCGGTTACTTTGATATCCGGGGGTTTCGGTCCGCCCTGCCAGGCCTCGCTTTCATCGACCACCGGGAGCATTTTGCCGGCGGTGGCGACCCCGTAGATATCTATGATGGCGTCGAGCAATTTGCCTTTCCCTGACGTCTTTAGGTTATCTTTGCCGTCGACATTCAGGCTGAAGGCGACCTCCGGGTAGGCCAGGGCGTACTGGCTGACCACGTTGGCGATATGGCCGGTCTCGGTGGCTATCGACTTCAGGAACTTGAGTCGGGCCGGTACTTTCTTGAAGAGGTTCCTGACGGTAATGGTGGTGCCGCGGGGGCGCGACTGTCCCTTTTGTTGTGTGATGACGCCGCTTTCCAGGCTGACAAACGTCCCCGCCTCTTCCCCTTCAAATGCGGTGACCATCTCGACGTCCGCCACGGCGGCGATGCTGGGGAGGGCTTCGCCCCGGAAACCGAGACTGCCGATACTCTGTAAGTCTTCCGGCCCCCTTATCTTGCTGGTGGCGTGCCGCTCGAAGGCCAGGGCTACCTCGCTAGAGGGAATGCCGACCCCGTTATCGCTGACTCTAATCAGGCTGATGCCCCCGCCCCTTGTCTCCACCCCTATCTGCGTCGCCCCCGCGTCGAGGGCGTTTTCCACCAGCTCTTTGACCACCGAGGCCGGCCTTTCGACCACTTCCCCGGCGGCAATCTGGTTGATGGTGGCTTTATCAAGGATTTTTATTGTCATATTAGAGCAATTTTACACGTTAGCGTGTACTTTGTCAAGTCTTTCTTTTGGTTTAAGTTTAATCTTTTGGAGAAAGGGAGTCAAAGACCGGGCTGTCATTGCGAGGAGCGTAGCGACGTGGCAATCTCAATTTATCGTCATTCCCGACTCGATCGGGAATCCAGATACCTCACCCCCTTTAGTTCCCCCTCTCCGCTAGCGGAGAGGGGGATAGGAGGAGAGGTCAAACCATCCCCCTCGGTCCCCCTTCCTTTGCCAAAGGAAGGGGGAAGAAAAAAGAAAGAGGGGCTAGCGCCCCTCTTCGCAGGCTACTCCCTTTCCGGGTATTATCGTCTCCCTTTCGTAAAGGGAGATGAGAGAAGGATTTTCGCTCTCCCCTCCGCCCCTCTTAAACACATCGTTTAAATCTTGAACAGAAAATGAAAAGTGGTAGAATAATGGCATGTGGAAATATTTGTCATTCATTGGATCAATAACGGCACTTTTTATTGGTGGTGTTATGACATATATCAATGAACACCCTGTATGGAGTTATGTTCTTTGGGGATTAACTGGCATTTTATTAATCATTTCAATGATATCTTATTTCATAGGTAAAGGAAATGTTTCAAAAAAAAATGATAACTGGATTATTGCTTATCAAAAACGTATAAAAAAATAGAGTATGTATTATATGTTTCAGGTGAAATA
>CAYXOZ010000227.1:0-2271 GCA_964467135.1 uncultured Dehalococcoidaceae bacterium | reverse complement strand
GTCATTCTGAGGAGTCCTTCCAACGCAAGGACGACGTGAGAATCCGTTTTCCCGCCTTATTCTAAGCGTCATGTGGACATTCTGCAATAGGGCAGCGCGGCGACAAAATCCCCTTCCTTTTCTCTCTCACCCGCAGTACACTATTGCTGGTTGGGCTTATTCACTCACCTTGAGTCGGCCGCTGGTTAACATAATTCTAAAAACGAATACCCGGGAATTGAAGCTGGGTTTGACATAAAAAGAAAAACGAATCCCGAAGCTGATTAGCTACGAAAAATGAAAAAAAATAAAAAAAAACGAATAAACGAATCGATTTACCCTGAGCTTGTCGAAGGGCTATTTGCTCCCCAGAAATTGCAGCGCCAGCTTGACCTTCTCCTCGAGCTTCAGCTTCGGGTTGTCGGGCAGTCCCGCTACCGCTTTAACCGCCTCCCCCGCCGAGTACCCCAGCGTTGTCAGCGCCGCCAGGACGTCCGTGTTCTCCTGCGCCACCTGCGTGGCCGGCGTGATGACCCACCCCGCCCCTATCTTCTCCTTGAGCTCGAGGATGATGCGATTGGCCACTTTCTTCCCGATGCCCGGCACCATGTCGAGCATGTCCACGCTGCCCGTCGCGATGGCCGTCGTTATCTGCTCCGGGCTCATCGCCGAGAGCAGCGCCAGCGATAGCTTCGGCCCCAGTCCCGTTACTCCTATCAGCGTCTCGAAGAGCCACAGTCCTTCGGTGCTGCTGAAGCCGTACAATGAAATGTTGTCCTCGCGGACGTGCAGGTGGGTATAGACCTTGACCTCCTGGCCGGGCTTCCCCAGCGCGGCGATGTCGCTGGTCGGCATGAAGACTTTAAACCCGACTCCCCCCACGTTGATGACCGCCCCTTCTCCCCCTATCGACTCCACTTTACCGGCGAGGCTCGCTATCATCTTTCTCCTTGCTTGGCCAATAGTTCGTTGATATGCATTTCCTGGACGTGGCACAGCGCCACCGCCAGGGCGTCGGCGGCGTCGTTGGGTTGGGGCGTTTCCTCGAGGCCCAGTTGCAGGCGCACCATCTCCTGTATCTGCTCTTTGCTGCTGGCGCCGTAGTTGGCGACCCTCATTTTGACCTGTGCCGGCGTGTATTCGTGGGTGGGTATGTTCTGGCTGCTCGCCGCCAGTAGCGCTATCGCCTGCGCCCGCCCGATGGCCATGGCCGACTTCACGTTCTTGGCGACGAAAGGCTGTTCGACTGCGCACGTGTCTGGTTTATGTTTGCGGATTATTTTGAGGAGTTCCTTGTAGAGGTAGTTTAAACGTTCGCCGGTTGTTAGTCGTTCCGGCACGGCGATGGCGCCGTAATCGACCAGGGCTGTTTCGTTCCCGTCACTCTCTATCAGGCCGTAGCCCATCACCACCGTGCCCGGGTCGATGCCTAAAATTTTCATTTCATATTATAAAGTAATTACGCGGCCTGGTAGACGGCCTCGGGGATGTCCGCGTTGCTGTAGACATTCTGGACGTCGTCGATTTCTTCGAGCTTTTCCAGCAGCTTAAAAGCCTGCAAGCCGGACTTTTCGTCGAGTTTGACGAGCGATTTGGGCGCCATGGTAAGCTCGCTCGATTCTATTGCGACCTTGTTCTTTTCCAGCGCCTGCCGGACTTTTTCGAGCTGGGTCGGCGCGGTATAGACTTCCACGTAGCCGCTTTCGACTTTAACGTCTTCGGCGCCGGCGTCGATGGCGGCCAACGCGAGTTCGTCGGCGTCTACGTTTTCGGCTTTAATGGTGATGACGCCCTTTGATTCGAACAGCCAGCCGACGCAGCCGCTTTCCCCCAGGCTGCCGCCGTGGCGTGTGAACGTGCTTCTTACTTCCTGCACGGTGCGGTTCCTGTTGTCCGAAAGGGCGTTAACCAGGATGGCGATGCCGTTGGGCCCGTAGCCTTCGAGCACCATCTCGGCGAGGCTGCCGCCACCCAGTTCCCCCGTCCCTTTTCTAATCGCCCGGTCGATGTTGTCCATGGGCATGTTGCTGTCGCGGGCTTTCTGGACGGCCAGCCTGAGCCGGAAATTGGTATCGGCGCTGCCGCCGCCTTCGCGCGCCGCCACGATGATTTCACGTGTGAGTTTGGTGAAAAGATTGCCCCTCTTGATATCGTCGACGCCCTTCTGGTGCTTGATTTTTGACCATTTCGAATGCCCTGACATCGTCGTCTCCCTCCTTGCCCTCTAATCCCCCTGCCAGATAATTCTATCACTTCGACATAATGTGGTCAAAGGATTTTTCAAGCGGTGTT
>CAYXOZ010000226.1:0-2280 GCA_964467135.1 uncultured Dehalococcoidaceae bacterium | reverse complement strand
CTACCAAAAGCTTATCCTTGAGTCTCTGGCGGGCGCGGTGCAGACGCACCTTGACAGTGCTAATCGGAATATTCATGACTGTCACAATCTCTTGCAGGTTCAATTGAGCGTAATAGAACAAGAGGATGATATCTCTATCTCCGGCAGAAAGTGCATTCACTGCATTCAGCACAATTTGATATAGCTCGCGCTCCTCGGCCAGTTTATCTGGTGTGGGGAGTGTATCGTAAAGAGGAGCAGGATAAAAATGCAGTCCCTGAATGATAGCTTCTAAAGAGAAATAGATGATTTTTCGGTCACGCAGATGACTCCGGCTCACATTCAATACAATGCCACAAAGCCAGCTCTTGAACCTTGCCGCGTCACGCAAAGTTTTTAGCGATAGGTAAGCCTGGAGCATGGCCTCCTGGACAATGTCCGCCACGCCGTCCGCAGTACCGAGCAAGCGTGCCGCGAACCGCTGTGCCATTGACTCATACCGCCGCGCCAGTACCCCGAAAGCGTCCTTGTCGCCGTTACGCGCCAGCGCCACCAACTCGCTATCAGTTCTCTCTTCCAAAGACACTCCTGTTTTCCAGTCTTATATTATATAGTGACAAATAAACGGAAAAAGGTTACAGGAAGAAAGACAAAAGGACGATAGAATTCCGGCCTGCGCCGGAATGACAATTCTACTATCTATCTCGCCCGCGGGTAAGACCCCAGTATCTTGACGAAGACGGCGTGTTCTTCCAGCGCTTTAAGGGCATCCGCCACGCCCTTTTCCTCCCGGTGCCCGGCGAAGTCCATGTAAAAATTGTATTCCCAGGGCTGGTGGCGGGTGGGCCGACTCTCCAGCTTGGAGAGATTTATCTTTCTCCTGGCGAACTCCCCAAGGCAGTCGTAAAGCGCCCCCGGCTTGTGCTTCAGCGAAAAAACGATAGACGTTTTATCGTTGCCCGTCGGCAGGGAGTCCTCTTTAGAGAGGACGAAAAACCGCGTGAAGTTATGGGGGTTGTCCTCGATTTCCCGCGCCAGGATTTTCATCCCGTAAAGCTCGGCGGCTTTAGCGCTGGCGACCGCCGCCGAGTCGAGTCGTTTCTCCTCTTTAATCATCCGGACGCTGCCGGCCGTGTCCGAGGCAGGCACAATCTCCGCGTTCAGCTTCTTTAAGAAATACCTGCTCTGCCCCAGGGCCTGCGGGTGAGAATAGACATACTTGATGGTATCGAGTCCGGCGCCCTCCAGAGCAATCAGGCAGTGGCTGATGCGCAGCTCCGTCTCGCCGCAGACCATCAGGGGCGAATCGAGCAGCAGGTCGTAGGCGCGGGTGATGCTGCCCTCCAGCGAGTTCTCCACCGGCACCATGGCAAAGGGCGCCTCCCCGGCTTCCACCGCCTCGAAGACCTGGTCGAGGTTCTCATAAGGCACGCCCTTGGTCGACTTCCCGAAGAACCTGACGGCGGCTTCTTCGGAATAGGCGCCCGGCTCGCCCTGGTAAGCCACGGCCACGCCCTGGATTTTCTTGCTGGCGCTGATTATCTGCCGGTAGATGTTCTCGATATCGGCGGGGCTTATCTTGCGGGCGCGGGCAAGGCTGCGGACGTTTTTCAGGACTTTAAGCTCACGCTCCCGGTCCTCGATGAGTCGACTCGTCTTTTTCTTGCCTTTGCCGATTTCTCTGGAGACGGACTGGCGCTCGGCGATAAGCGCGACGATACGCGCGTCAATGGCGTCTATTTTTTTACGCAAATCATCGATTTTCATTTGATTACCCCTGGAATTATGCCCGCCCTGAGGGCGAAGTCGCACAGCGTGACCGCCATCATGGCTTCGACCACAGGGATGGCGCGGGGCACGATACAGACGTCGTGCCGACCGCCGATTTTCAACGTTGTGTCTTTCATCTTCTGAATGTCCACCGTCTTTTGTTCCAGTCCGATTGATGACACCGGTTTGACCGCGACTCTGACCACCAGGGGCATGCCGCTGGAGATGCCGCCGAGCACGCCGCCGGCGTTATTGGTGGTGGTCATTATCTTGCCGTGTTTAACCGTAAATGGGTCGTTGTTCTCCGAGCCTTTCATCGCGGCGGCAGCGAAACCCGCCCCGAACTCGACGCCCTTGACCGCCGGTATAGCAAAGAGGGCTTTAGCCAGCTCGCCGTCGAGGTTAGCGAAGACTGGCTCGCCCAGTCCGGCGGGCACGTTAAGGGCAACGCCCTCGATAATGCCGCCGAGGCTGTCGCCGGCAGCCTTTGTCCTGGCAATCAGCGCCGCCATTTTTTTTGATGCTACGGGG
>CAYXOZ010000225.1:0-2298 GCA_964467135.1 uncultured Dehalococcoidaceae bacterium | reverse complement strand
TATGCCTGTTTTTCAAGAATGCCTTTCAAGTTGCTAAGAGCCTTCTTCAAAGCCTTACTCATCGAGCTTGCCACTACTGACGAGAGCAGCTTCATGAGTCCGCCCACTTTCATATCGTACACGATGGTAAACTTAGTGCCTCCCTCTATGGGGTCGTAGGTGTTGTGCTGTTCATTGGTAATGGGTCCGGAGACAATATCCTTACTAAACTTCTTATTTGGCTCGTATTCCGTGACTTTGGCAGTCCATTTCATACTAAGGCCCATCATGCGAATGGTCCCTTTGGTCGTGGTTCCGACACCCATGGGTCCTGGGGACGTCTGCTCAGCTTCTGGAAAAGGCTGCCACTTCGGCCAGTTCTTGGCATCGGTTGTATAGGCGAATACTTTCTCTGGTGGACGCTTGATCTCCACGCTTTCTTCGATTCTTGCCATGATAATACCTCCTCTCACTAGTGGGAAAACGTTTGGGTTGACTTATTCGGAGGTATTCTAGTACGTTAATGACTTTCCGTCAAGTTATGTCTAATCGATAGAAAATTGCTTGCCGGATTTCGTTCAAATGGGTAGTTTACTGATGGTGCTAAACAGTCCGTTTGTATCCGGGTACTCTGATACAGGCGACCTCGTGCCCTTCGCCGACGTCCTGGAGCGCCGGTACCGCCAGACTGCACTCGGGGATAGCCATGAAGCAGCGGGGGTGGAAAGGGCAGCCGGGCGGGGGATTCAAAGGACTGGGCACTTCGCCCTTCAGGATGATGCGCTCGCGGCTTTCCTCCACGAACGGGTCGGCTATCGGCACGGCGGAAAGCAGGGCGCGTGTGTAAGGATGTAAGGGATTTTCGTACAATACTCTCGATTTGCAGATTTCTGCGATATGCCCCAGGTACATGACCGCAACGCGGTCGCTGATGTGACGTACCACGGAGAGGTCGTGGGCGATGAACAGGTAGCTGAGCCCCTGGACCCTGTCCTGGAGCTCTTCCAGCAGGTTGATTATCTGTGCCTGGATGGAGACGTCCAGGGCGGAAATGGGCTCGTCGCAGACGATGAGGTCGGGGTCGCAGGCGAGGGCGCGCGCCACCCCGATGCGCTGTCTCTGGCCGCCGCTGAACTCGTGGGGGAAGCGGTTGACCATGGAAGGGTCCAGGCCGACCACCCGGAAAAGCTCTTGGACCCGGCTGTCGTACTGGCTCTTGGAGCCGGCTAACTGGTGAATTTTCAGGGGCTCGCCGACGATGCTCCCCGCGCTTTGCCGCGGGTCCAGGGAGGAGTAGGGGTCCTGGAAGATAAGGGCCATCTTCCGGCGTACTTCACGCATCCTCTTTTCCGGGAAAGTGGCGATATCTTCGCCTTCGAACACTATCTTTCCCGCCGATGGCTTGTATAGCCCCAGCACGCAGCGGCCGATGGTCGTTTTGCCGCAGCCGCTCTCTCCCACCAGTCCCAGCGTTTCGTCTCTCTTCAGCTTGAAGCTGACGCCGTCGACCGCCTTGACGTCGGCGACCTTCCGGCGCAGCAGTCCCCGGGTGACCGGGAAGTACATTTTCAGGTCCTGGATGTCCAGTATATTACCGTTTCGTTGCTGGTTCACTGACTTTCTCCTCCGTATCGGCGTAGCACCGGATGAAGTGGTTATCATGAACGGGCTCGAGGTCCGGCCACTTTTCTTTGTAGCATTTTTCTATTTTATGAGAGCACCGGGGGAGGAAGGCGCAGGTGCCGGGCATGTTGATGAGGTTGGGCGGCAGCCCGATGATGGGCACGAGCTTTCTCCCCTCCTCTTCGTCGAGACGGGGGATGCACTTCAGCAGGCCGATGGTGTAAGGGTGGCGCGGCTTACCGAAAATGTCTTTGGTAGTGCCGGATTCGACGATGCGCCCGGCGTACATGATGTATATCCTCTGCGCGTAGCGTGCCACGACCCCCAGGTTGTGTGTCACGATGACCAGCGAAGCGCGGAAACGCTGTACCATGTCCTTCATCATTTCGAGCAGCTGCGCCTGCGTGGTGACGTCCAGAGCGGTGGTGGGCTCGTCCGCGATGAGTATTTTGGGATTACAGGAAAGCCCCATGGCGATCATAACCCTCTGGCGCATGCCGCCGCTGAAATGGTGCGGATAGTCGTCGATGCGCCTTTCCGCGGCCGGAATGCCTACCAGGCCCATCAGCTCGATGGCCCGCTTGCGCGCGACGTCCTCGCTCATTTTCATGTGGAGCACCAGCATCTCCGTGAGCTGCTGCCCGATGGTCAGCACCGGGTTGAGTGAGGTCATGGGCTCCTGGAAAATCATGGCGA
>CAYXOZ010000224.1:0-2310 GCA_964467135.1 uncultured Dehalococcoidaceae bacterium | reverse complement strand
ATTTTCCTTGCATCCTCTTGCCTGCTGTGCTATAATGTGATTGCCTGGAGTTGAATAGCTGTGTTTTGAAGTGGGTTGAATTCCCACTTTTTTAGTTATTTGAATATGTTTATCGGAGGTTGGTATCCGGGATGAAGAGCGATTTTCTGCTCGCTATAACACAGCTCTCGGCGGAAAAAAATCTGCCGAAAGAGACCGTGCTGACTGCCGTCGAGGCGGCCCTGGTATCGGCTTATAAAAAAGACAACTTTAACCCTAACCAGAATATCTCGGTCAAAATTAACCAGAACACCGGTAAAGTGGAAGTGTGGGTGGAGAAAAACGTTGTCTCGAAAGTCGCCGACCCGCGCATGGAAATCACGCTGAAAGAGGCCAAAACCCTTAATAAAGAAGCTAAAATCGGCGATTTGGTGATGGTCGAATCCACCCCTGAGAATGCCGGCCGTATCGCGGCGCAGACCGCCAAGCAGGTCATCCTCCAGCGTCTCCATGAGGCCGAGCATAGCGCCATCTTTGAGGAGTATGCGGATAAAGAGGGCGAGGTCGTCAGCGGCGTCGTTCAGCGCTTCGAGGCCGGCCAGGTCTTTATCGATATGGGCCGCACCGAGGCCGTCCTGCCCCCCACCGAGCAGGTCCGCACCGAGCGTTATCGCGTCGGCCAGCGCCTCAAGGTCGTCCTTTTACAGGTCGCCCGCACCAGCAAGGGCCCCCGCGTCATCGTCTCGCGTTCCCATCCGGAGCTTTTACGCCGTCTCTTTGAGCTGGAAGTCCCGGAGGTCTATAACGGCACGGTGGAGATAAAGTCCATCGCCCGCGAGGCCGGCTTTAGGAGTAAGATAGCCGTCGCCGCCAAACAGGAGGGCATCGACCCCGTTGGGTGTTGTGTCGGACTGCGCGGCATCAGGATACAGAATATCGTTAACGAGACCAGCGGTGAGAAAATCGATGTTGTCTCGTGGAGCCCGGACTCGGCTACTTTTATCGCCAACGCGTTGAGTCCGGCGCACATCTTGAGCGTTGAGTTGAATAAAGCCGACCAGGTGGCTACCGTCATTGTCCCGGATAAACAGCTCTCTTTGGCTATCGGTAAAGAGGGACAGAACGCCCGTTTGGCCGCCAAGTTGACCGGCTGGCGTATCGATATCAAGAGCGCTTCCACCGCCGAGGCGGAAAAAATCCCGGTGGCCCCGGTTAAGGAGAAGGCGAAGGTCGCGGAGGAGGCGGCGGAAGCCCTGCCTGAATCACCCGTCCTTGAAGAGGTGTCGGCGGTGCTGTTGACTCCTGAGGAGCTCGGGCTTACCGAGGAGCCGGCCGTGCCCGAGGAGGCCGCCGCCGTCGCTGAAGCCGCGCCGGTCGTTGAGGAGATTCTGGCGCCGCCGCAGGTGTTGCTGGAAAAATCCGCAGAGGCTAAAGCCCAGCTCCGCTTCGCTGAAGACATTGTCGGGGTAAGGCGTTCCCGCACCGAGGCCAAGCCGGCTAAAGCTAAGAAGAAAAAGAAGGGCGGTTTCGCCCGGGAGACTGGTGAAGAAGGCGCAAAAGCCAGGGGCAAAGGCCGCCGCGACTATACCCAGATTGAGGAAGATGAAGACGTCGGCTAGCGGCGCCGTCGCCGTGAAGCACGTCCCGCAGCGTACCTGCGTGGCCTGTCGCCGCGTTAGGTCCAAGCGGGAGCTGGTGCGACTGGTCCGCACGGCGGCTGGTGATGTCGAAATAGATACTACCGGCCGGAAAGAGGGACGCGGCGCTTATATCTGTCCGGCGCGCCCCTGCTGGGAAAAGGCTTTAAAAGGAAAACAGCTGGAAGTTACTTTGCGGACTGGTATTAGTCAGGTCAATCGTGATAGACTCTTGAAAAGTGCCGCCGACCTTATTGAAGGAGTCGCTTAGTGCCCAGAGCGAGCAAACATCCAACTACCGTCGAGCCTGTGGCGGAAAAAGAAAAGGCCGTCAAAGAGCCGGCGCCGGCTAAGTTGCCGGTCTTCGAGCTGCCGCCCTCTATCAGCGTGCGCCAGCTGGCGGAGGCTTTACAGGTCGATTCTATCCTCATTATCAAGCAGTTGATGCGTAACGGCATCATGGCTAATATTAACCAGCTTGTCGATTACGAGACCGCTGCCCCCATCGTGGCCGGGTTTGGCTTTAAACCCCACCTCAAGTCCCTCAAAGACCGGCAGATGGCTACCGCCGCCGAGGAAGGCAAGAAAGCCAAGCGCCGCTATGGCAAGGAAGACGCTAATCTCCTGCCGCGACCGCCCGTCGTGACGGTCATGGGCCACGTCGACCACGGTAAGACCAAGCTGCTGGACGCTA
>CAYXOZ010000223.1:0-2320 GCA_964467135.1 uncultured Dehalococcoidaceae bacterium | reverse complement strand
GGGGGATAAGATGAAGACGAGGATAGAAAAGGTAGATGCTGCCAATCCCGAACCCAAAATCCTCGAGCGCGCCGGCAAGCTATTAGACCGCGGTGAGGTAATCGTCTGTCCCACCGATACCGGCTACGCCTTTTCCGTCAACGCCCTGGACACGCGCGCCGTGGCGAAGGTCTTTCACCTGAAGGGGCGCGTTTACTCCAATCCGGTCCATATCGCCGTCAGCTCCATCGAGGAAGCAGAAAAATACGCCTTCATTACCGACGCCGCCCGCTACCTGGCATCGCGCTATCTGCCCGGCGCCCTGACCCTGGTGCTGAAGAAGAAAGAGATAGTCCCGGCGATGCTCGTGGCGGGACTGGACACGGTGGGCATCCGTGTCCCGAATAATAAAATAATGCTGCGACTCGCGGAAATGACCGGCCATCCCCTGACGGCGACCAGCGCCAATATCAGCGGCCGGCCTGGGACCTATTCTATCGATGAAGTGACGGTGCAGCTCGGCGAGAGCCTCGCCCAGGTGGCTTTAGTCCTCGACCAGGGGCCGCTAAAGACCCGCGAGCTTTCCACCATCGTGGATATGACCGTCAGCCCGCCCCAGCTGGTCCGCCAGGGGCGTGTCTCCTGGCTGGAAATCCGCGAGGCGTGGCACCTGTTCCATCAGCCGGAAGAAGCGGAAAATCAACAATCAGGAGGTTAGCCGTGCGCATTGCCATCGGCAGCGACCACCGCGGTTGCCAGCTAAAAACACACGTTATCGATATCATTACCGCTGTCGGCCACACCCACCACGATTTCGGCTGCTACACAGAGGACGCGGTCGATTACCCGGATATAGCCGTGCAGGTGGCGCAAGCGGTCGCCCGGGGGGATTACGAGAGGGGCATCCTCATCTGCGGCACGGGTATCGGCATGTGCATCACCGCCAACAAGGTGCGGGGCATACGCGCCGCCCAGTGCTACGATGTCTTTACCGCCCACCGCGCCCGCCTGCATAACGACGCCCAGATTTGTTGCCTGGCTGCCGAGGGGAACAAAACGCAGACCAAAGTTATTGTCGAGGATTTTCTTGCTACCGATTTCGAGGGCGGCCGGCACATCGCCCGCGTGCAAAAAATAAAAAAAATCGAAGACGAACAATGTAAATGACCGGTTTCCTCCGAGGAAGCCGTCTATTAAACGAATTTCATCACCAGGGGGGACGCTAGGACTAGACTAGCTACCCGAATATAGCTCGGGCGCCCGGTATATCACAAAATATTCGCCCTCTCCAACCTTTTCCCAGTTTTCCGCCACCCAGTAGGGCAGAGTATACCAGGCATCTGTTTCTTTTGTTCTTGCTTTGCTCCAGGAGACGCTGGTCGTAAATTCCTTTTGCAGGAATACCAGGGGTTTCCTTTCACTGAGTTCCCTTATTATCTGCGCGTCGAGTTCCTTATTTACCGGTCCCGTCCGGATGAACCAGTCCATACTGAGCGGGTTCATAATCCCGGCCAGGAAGTAATAAATCGGGAAATCCGGCATGATGACATATTTGACAGAGTCGTCATGGATATACTCCGCCTTCAGCTTTTCGATTTCCTGGAAACGCGCATAAGTAAGCTTAGAGGTATAGACGAGCCCGAATTTAGGATGGATATCCGCCAGGTTATAGGTCAACTGACGCCGGTCCAGGTCCCGATAGGGCTGCGTGAAATATAAATAGCCGTAGTTCACCAGGATGATGATGACGCTCAGGATACAGGCCACAACGGTCATCAGCGATTTCTTCTTTTGACCTGTCAACCCCGGTCTACCCAGTTCGATAGCGACAATTAAGAAAGCAGGACCCAGTCCCAGTACGGGAGTATTAGCGCCTTCGCTCAATGACGCTGCCCACGACACGATGAAGATGCCGGCATAGAGAACGATAATATCGGCTTCGTAGGCTGATTTCCGGTGACTTTTGAAATAAAGGACCCCATACATTAAAAGAGTCCCCAGGAAAAATCCGAACAATGCCGGACCGATAGCACTTCCCTGCACAATAACAAAGACCACTACCAGAATTGCGAGCCCGAGGGGTATCAGGACTTCAATATATCGCGTGAAAAATTCATAGAGTCGACCGGACTTGCCCTTAAGCTTCGCACCCTGGAATAGTAACGCGGCAAAACCAAGGCCAAGCAGGAAAAACACCACCGGGGCAAGGCGCAGGTAATGTAAAAAGCCCATATTCATCAAATCACGAAAACCGGCGGTACTTACGACCTGCGCCAAGAAATCATCCACTGCCCCCTCCCGTATCAGCCAGAAGAACATACAGGCTAGTACCACTACCCCG
>CAYXOZ010000222.1:0-2339 GCA_964467135.1 uncultured Dehalococcoidaceae bacterium | reverse complement strand
TGCTCAAAATACTCCAGCCCCTGCGCCACGGTCATGTCCAGCACCTCGGCGATGTTCTTACCCTTAAATTTAATCTCTAAAGCCTCGCGGTTATAGCGCGCCCCCTTACAGACCTCGCAGGGGACGGTAACGTCCGGCAGGAACTGCATCTCGATTTCGATATAGCCCTCGCCGCGGCAGGCCTCGCAGCGGCCGCCCTTAACGTTAAAGGAAAAGCGACCGGGCCCATAGCCGCGGACACGCGCCTCCGGGACGGTGGCGAAAAGCTCGCGGACCGAGGTGAAAGCCCCGGTATAGGTGGCGGGGTTGGAGCGGGGCGTCCGCCCGATAGGCGACTGGTCGATATTGATGACTTTATCGATATGCTCGATGCCGAGAATGGCGTCGCACTCTCCCGCCCGCTCTTTAGCCCGATAGAATATCTGGGCGAGCCGGCGATAGAGAATCTCATCCACGAGGGTGCTCTTACCGCTGCCGGAAACGCCGGTAATGCAGACGAACTGCCCCAGCGGGATGGAGACATCGATGTTTTTCAGGTTATTCTGGCGGGCGCCCTTAATCACCAGATTTTTACCGTTGCCGGGGCGACGGGTGGCGGGGAGGGGTATTTTTTTAGCGCCGGAAAGGTACTGGCCGGTAAGGGATTCTTTACACTTCATAATGTCGTTTAGAGTGCCGGTAGCCACGATATAGCCGCCGCGCTCGCCGGCGCCGGGGCCCATATCGATAATGTGGTCGGCGGCGCGCATCATCGCCTCATCGTGCTCGACGATTAAAACCGTATTGCCTAAGTCGCGCAGCCGCTGCACGGTCTTGATGAGCCGGTAGTCATCGGCGGGATGAAGGCCGACGGTGGGCTCGTCGCAGACGTAAAGCACACCCATCAGGCCGCTACCTATTTGAGTAGCCAGGCGGATACGCTGGGACTCGCCGCCGGAAAGAGTCATCGCAGCGCGGTCGGTGGAGAGATAGTCCAGCCCCACGTCCCGGAGAAAGCCGAGACGCGTCTTGATTTCCTTGAGAATCTGGTGGGCAATCAACATCTCGCGCTCGGTCAGAACGCTGCCGGTGATTTCGTCCACCCATTCCAGAGCGCGCATCACGGGCATACCGGCGACGTCAATAATGTTCCTGCCATCGATAGTCACCGCCAGCGATTCCGGCTTAAGGCGTTTGCCCTGGCAGGTGAGACAGGGACGAGAAACCATATAACGCTCGATGTTCTGGCGCGAGCCCTCGGACTCCGTATCTTTGTAAAGCCGCTCCAGGTTGGGGACGATGCCCTCGTAGCCATCGGAAACGCGGACGGTACGCCCGAAACGATTACGATAGGTGCGATTATCGCCCTCGCCGTAGAGCAGCAGCTTGACCTCGTCCTCGCTTAAATCTTTCACCGGCGTATGCAATGAAAAGCCGCCCCGGCGCGCCAGCGGCTCCAGCCTCCACATAAACCAGTTGTGGGTCTGCCACGGCCGGATGGCGCCCTCCATGACGGAAAGCTCTTTATTCAGCACGAGGTCGGGGTCTACCTCAAGCCTGAAGCCGATACCGGTGCACGAAGGGCAGGCGCCATAGGGAGTATTAAAGCTGAAAGTGCGCGGGGAAATTTCACCCAGGCTGATGCCGCACTCGACGCAGGCGAACTTCTCCGAGAAAAGTAATTCCTCACCGCCGGCGGTGGACACCAGCACGATGCCCGAGCCGACTTTCAGGGCTGTCTCGACGGAGTCGGCGATGCGACTGCGGTTGGCGCTATCTCCGACCACCAGCCTATCCACGACGACAGCGATAGAGTGCTTCTTATATTTGACCAGCGGCGGGATGTCCTCGGAGAGCTCGCGTATTTCCCCGTCGATGCGCACACGGGCGTAGCCCTGCTTGCGAAGGTCGTCGAAGACCGACTGGTACTCTCCCTTGCGGTCGGTCACGAGCGGCGCCAGTATCATAATGCGGGAGCCCGCCGGCAGATTCTGGACGGCATCGACAATCTGCTGGACGGTCTGCATGGTTATTTCCCGGCCGCACTGGGGACAGTGAGGATGGCCCACGCGGGCGAAGAGCAGACGGAGGTAATCGTAAATTTCCGTGACGGTGCCGACCGTCGAACGGGGGTTCTTACTCGGCCCCTTCTGGTCGATAGAGACGGCGGGGCTCAGCCCCTCAATATTGTCGACGTCCGGCTTTTCCATCCGACCCAAAAACTGGCGGGCGTAGGCGGAGAGCGACTCCACGTAGCGGCGCTGGCCCTCGGCGTAGATGGTATCGAAGGCTAACGTGCTCTTGCCGGAGCCGGAAACGCCGGTAATGACCACCAGCTTATCGCGGGGGATAACGACATC
>CAYXOZ010000221.1:0-2408 GCA_964467135.1 uncultured Dehalococcoidaceae bacterium | reverse complement strand
AAATACCCATGAACGATAAAAAACAAAAGACCGCGGCTATCATCGTGGCGGCGGGGGACTCCCAGCGTATGGCCGGCGTCGATAAGATGTTCGCCCCCATCGCCGGTCGACCCGTCCTGGCGAGGGTCATCGATACCTTTCAGGCGTGTAAATCCATCGACCTGATAATCGTCGTGATGGGCTCGAAGAACATCGAGGAATGTCGGCGTCTCGTCGCTCTAGAGGGGTGGCCCAAGTTGACGGATATCTGCCTCGGGGGCAAGCAGCGGCAGGACTCGGTGGCGGAAGGGCTGAAACGACTCAAGTACGGCGAGTGGGTGGTCATCCACGACGGCGCTCGCCCCCTCGTGACCGTCGACCTCATTGAAAAGGGGCTGGAGGCGGCTAAGGAGACCGGCGCCGCTGTGGCCGCCGTGCCGGTGACGGATACCATCAAGCTCGCCGGCCTGGGCGACATCGTCCGCCAGACCCTGCCGCGCCAGAATCTCCGGGCCGTCCAGACCCCGCAGGTCTTCCGCATCGACGTTATCCAGAACACCTACCGCCACGTCTTCGGCGATGTCACGGACGACGCCTCGCTGGTGGAAAAAGCCGGCTATAAGGTTAAGCTCTACCCCGGCTCTTATGATAATATAAAGATAACCACGCCCGCCGACCTCGCGGTGGCCGAGGCGTTATGGAATTCTCATGAGCGATAATAAACGAGTTGGCATCGGCTATGATGTCCATCCCCTCGTCGCGGGACGTAAACTGGTGCTCGGGGGCACGGAGATTCCTTTCGATAGGGGACTGGAAGGCTGGAGCGACGCCGATGTCCTCACCCATGCCGTCATGGACGCCCTGCTGGGGGCGGCGGCGCTGGGCGATATCGGGCAGCATTTCCCTTCCGGCCAACCGGAATACGAAGGTATCTCCAGCCTGGTGCTGCTCGAGCAGGTGGTGGAAAAGCTGGAAGATGACGGCTGGCGGGTCGTTAACGTTGACGCGACCGTGGTGGCGGAAAAGCCCCGCCTCCGCGAGTATGTCGACGATATGCGCCATGCGTTGAGCCACGTGCTGGGCGTCGGCGTCGAAAGGGTCGGCGTAAAAGCCTCGACCAATAACGGGGTGGGTGATATAGGGAGGGGTGAAGGCATAGCGGCAATAGCCGCGGCGATGATAGAAGGGAAATAACCAAATGTCATTCCGAGGAACGAAGTGACGTGGGAATCTCTATCACCGGTTAAGGCCAATCCAGGAGATTGCCGCGCCCCGATTGTATCGGGGCTCGCAATGACAGTTGGAAAAGAGATACATGAAAATCACTGACACTCTTACCGGTAAAAAAGAGGACTTCCAGCCCCTCGGCGCTACGGTCAATATGTACGTCTGCGGTATCAACCCCTACAGCGATTCGCATATCGGCCACGCTTTAAGCTATATCTTTTTCGATGTCGTCCGGCGCTATTTGGAGTTCCGCGGCTACAAAGTTAAGCACGTGGAAAACATTACCGATGTCGAGGACAATATCATCAACCACGCCAACCGGCTGGGCATCACGGTGAAAGAGCTCACGGAAAAGTACGCCGCCCGGCACTTCGAGGACATGGACGCCCTCAATAACCTCCGCCCCCACTTTACCCCCAGGGCCACCGAGACCATCCCCGAAATCATCGGTATGACTCACGGGCTCATCGATAAAGGCTACGGGTACGCGGTCGGCGGCAACGTCTATTTTAGAGTTAGAAAAGTGCCCGACTACGGCAAGCTGTCCAGGCGCAGTCCCGACCAGATGATGGCTGGCGCCCGCGTTGAGGCTTCCGAGTCGAAAGAAGACCCCATGGACTTCGTCCTCTGGAAAGAATCGAAGCCCGGCGAGCCGTCCTGGGATAGCCCCTGGGGCAAAGGCCGCCCGGGCTGGCATATCGAGTGCAGCGCCATGTCCCGCAAGTTCCTCGGCGACCAGCTGGATATTCACGGCGGCGGCCAGGACGTCGTCTTTCCCCACCACGAAAACGAAATTGCGCAGTCGGAGGCCTTTACCGGCAAAAAGCCTTTCGTCAAATACTGGCTGCATAACGGGCTGCTCCGCATGGGCGAGGAGAAAATGAGCAAGTCCCTGGGCAACCTCATTACGATTCGTGACGCCCTGAAGAAGTACACCGCCGATGCCATCCGCATCTTTATCTTGAGCTCTTATTATCGCAGCCCGCTGACCTATACCGAAGAGGCTTTAAGCGCGGCGCAGACGGGCGCGGACCGACTCCTGAGAGTAGCCTCGAAAGCTGACACAACCGTCGGCAAAGGCAAGGCGCTCGATGTTACGCCTTATTACGATAGATTTTTGGAGGCGATGGACGACGATTTCAATACCCCGCAGGCGATTGCCGCCCTGTTTGATCTGGCGCGGGACATCAACAGCGCCGAAG
>CAYXOZ010000220.1:0-2449 GCA_964467135.1 uncultured Dehalococcoidaceae bacterium | reverse complement strand
AAATCTTTCACGTGCGAATCCTGAACCTGTTTGAGAGGGGGTTAGGGGGTGAGGTCTTTAAATGACCGACTTGAAATAAAGCCGTATAAAGCCTTATCATAAGGCAGGACAGAGAGGTGAGGCCATGATAAAGATACGTAAGACCTACCGGGAAGTAAACCCCGAATTGCTTAACGGGGAGCTAAAGGACTTCATACTGAAGCAGGGCGCCACGCTGGGCGAAAACAAGCTGGAGACATTTACCCTGCCGGACGAATCGGCTGACTTCATCTCCCGCATGACGATGACATTCAAAACTAATGATAAAGAGAGCCTGCGCGTGCACATGGTGGGGTCGGCGAGGGGCGAGACCAAGCTAATGATTGACATCGACGAAAAACTGTTCCCGCAGGAAAAACTGACGGCGCTCCAGGGAGACCTGGACTTTATGTTCGGCAGCTACGAAGTAAAATAACCCCTTGCGCTAGCCCGAATAGCCGAAAGCCTGCTTCACTAGGTCGATAAACTCCTTAGCCGTCGGGTTCATAAACATATCGGCGCGGACGACCGCCTCCGCCGTGAGGAACACGGCTTCCTCCGTCTTGACCAGCTTCAATAGTTTCTGCTCCAGCTGTTCCTCGATGTCCTCGGCGATGGTAAAGCTTATCCCTTTGCCGTTTTGCACGAGCTGTTTGCACCATTCGGTGCTGTTGACGTCCGCGATGAACCGGCGGTTTTCCAGTCCGTGCTCCTTCAGCTTATCGGAAATTATTTTATGGATAACGGAATCTTCCGGGCCGGAAATCAAAGGATAGCTCGCCAGGTCTTCCCACGCTAAAGGCTCTTTGGGGATTACCTGGTTGAAGGAAGCGAAGCAGACGACCTGACGCGGGGCGGAAACGGTGATGTGGTTCAGCTTGCCCTTGCCGTCACCGGTCTGCGGCACGATAGCCAGGTCCAGCCGCGATTCCAGCACGTCCTGGACCATCTCCGTGGCGTCGCCGCTGTGGACGGTCAGCTTTACCTCCGGGTGCTCTTTAAACATTTTTTTAATAACCGGGGAGACTATCGATATGTACATGCTGGCGGAACCCACGCGCAGGTACGACTCTTTGATGGATTTTATCAGGCCTTCCGCGTTCACCAGCTGGTTGTAAATCTCTTCCGCGTAGCGGTAGAGCTCCTGCCCGTGGGGCGTCAGGCTCACCTGGCGCTTTTTAAACTCGAGCAGCTTTACCCCGGTGGACTCTTCCAGGGACTTCAGGCGATACGTGATGGCCGGCTGTGTCAGAAAGAGCTTGTCCGCCGCCGCGCTCAGGCTCTTCTCTTTCGCCACGAGGTAAAAGATTACCAGGTTGTTGGGGTCCAGGTTGGGTATCATCGTACGCCCTTCACCTTTATGATACTACAGCATAACATGATAAATACATAATCTATTTTATGATTGTATAAAATTCTATGTATTAAATTCAATAATACAATCTACGGCAACAATCTGGGCGGTTTTAGCCATGCTTTCTTTATAGTTGTATAAAATCCTCTGTCTTGAACGGGCATCCGGTCTGTGTTACGAATGGAACTAGAGGGTAATAAAGGAGCCGGAAAGACATGCAGGATAAACCCTGGGATTTCATGGCCAAGGACACCCCCTCCCGCGACTGGACGGAGGGGCTGGGGGCTTTGATCACGGTCGCGTTTTTCTGCGGAGGTATCGCCGGCGGGCTTTACCTGTATTCGCTTTATCTGAACAACCTGTGGGGCATGCTCATCGGCTGGACGTTCGCTCTGGCGATGGGCGTTTTCGACCTTATTCACCTGCATAACAGGAAGAGCGTCTGGAAGATGGTGATGCGGCCCAACTCCTCGTGGATATCGCGGGGGCTGCTCTTCGTTATGCTCTTTATCGGGGCCGGGGCGATCAACATGGCGCTGGCGCACTGGTTCCCGGGCAATGTGTTCGTCACGATATTCAAGGTCATCTCCGGTATCGCCGCCCTCGGCGTGGCGACCTACAGCGGCTTTGTGGTGAGCTACGTCAGCAGCGTGAAGTTCTGGCATTCCGCCGTCATGCCGGTGTTATTCATCGCGGCGGGACTGGCCGGCGGCGCTTCGATTATCCTGGTGCTAATTTCTTTCGACGGCGCGGTCCTGTTTGCCGCGGCCAAGACTTTTACCATGTCCATACTGGCGGTCTACGCCATTATCATCGCTTTACACCTGTGGATATCCACCTATAACAGCACCACGGCCAAACACTCGGTCATGACCATCATCCGCGGCGACCTTGCGAAAATGTTCTGGCTGGCAGTCGTGCTGATCGGTATCGCGGTACCGATGGCGCTCATCCCGCTGATGACCCTGAAGTCACCCGTTCTGCCAGCGATTAATGTGGCCTTTGTACTCACCGGCAACCTGGCGCTGCGGTACGTGATACTGAAAGCCGGGCGCTACCCCTCGCTGCTGCCCGCCT
>CAYXOZ010000219.1:0-2450 GCA_964467135.1 uncultured Dehalococcoidaceae bacterium | reverse complement strand
CTGGCGGCGGCTAACCTTGTCCTGGCCAAGGAAATGGGGCTGGATATGGTGGTCAGCTGCGCCGCATGTTATAGCCGCTCGAAAAGCGCCAATTATGAAGTCACCAACTTTGCAGCCATGCGTGAGAGGGTCGAGCAACTGCTGGGACAGCCTTATGACGGTTCGGTGCCGGTCCGCCATTTTGTCGAGGTGCTGCTGAAAGATATCGGCGTGGCCAGGCTGCGCAAGAGCTTTAAGCAATCGCTGCATGGACTCAAGGTAGCCTGCTATTACGGCTGCTATCTGGTCCGTCCGCCGGAAGTCACGCAATTCGACGACCCGGAGAACCCCACCATCCTGGAGAGTCTCGTGGAAGCGATGGGCGGCGAAAGCCTCGACTGGCCCGGCAAGGTGGACTGCTGCGGCGGCGGGCTCAACCTGACGCGGACGGACATCACGGTACAACGCTCCGGGGCGATTATCGACATGGCGCGCCAGGCGGGCGCCGATTGCATCGCTGTGGCCTGCCCGATGTGCCAGACCAGCCTGGACCTGCGGCAGAAAGATATCGAAAAGGCAACCGGCAAACGTTATAACATGCCAGTCGCCTATATCACCCAACTCATAGGGCTTTGCCTGGGTATTCCGCCGAAGGAACTCGGCCTGGACCGGCTCATGGTAGCGCCGGCGGTGGTCGTTAAAGCTGCCGGGACAACGGCCTTATGATTAATCCGGAAGGTTCAAAGATGGACGTAAACGAGAAAAAGAAAACAGGGGCGGTACTGGTACAGGGCGGTGGCATCGCCGGTATCCAGGCGGCCCTGGACCTGGCTAACTCCGGCTTCAAGGTTTACCTGGTCGAACGCGAAGCCGCTATCGGCGGCATGATGGCCCACCTGGACAAGACCTTCCCTACCGGCGATTGCGCGACGTGTATCGTATCCCCCAAGCTGGTCGAGTGCGCCCGCAATATCAACATCGAAATTCTAACACTATCGGAACTGGTCGGCCTTGAGGGAGAGCCGGGGAATTTCAAGGCGAAGGTTAAACTTCATCCCCGCTTCGTCGATGAGGAAAAGTGCACGGCCTGCGGGAACTGCACGGAAGCCTGCCCCGTGAACATACCCAACCAGTTCGACCGCAATCTCGGCACGCGCAAGGCGATTGCCAAACACTACGCCCAGGCCACCCCGAATATCTTCGGGATTTTGAAAAACGGCCACGCGCCGTGCAAGGTAGAGTGCCCGGCGCACATTAACGTCCAGGGCTACATCCAGCTCATCAAGAAAAAGGAGTACCTGAAAGCGGTAAACCTGATAAGAGAGAGAAATCCGCTCTCCGCCATTTGCGGGCGTGTCTGCAACCATCCCTGCGAGGCCAAATGCACGCGTAACTCTGTCGATTCTTCGGTAGCCATTCGGCTGCTCAAGAGGTTTGCCTCAGATAAAGAGATGGAAATGGTGGCGTCCGGCCAGCTGGCCCTGCCGGAGGAAAAGCCCTACCCGACGGCGGGGAAAAAGGTGGCGGTGGTGGGCGCCGGGCCCGCCGGGTTAACGGCCGCCAGCGACCTCGCCGACCTCGGTTATGCCGTCACGGTGTACGAGGCGTCCCCCGCCGCCGGCGGCATGCTGCGCTACGGCATCCCGGAATACCGGCTGCCGAAAAAGATCCTCGACTATGAAATAGAACTAATCCGGCGCAAAGGGATTTCCTTCGTCTTCAATACCCGTGTCGGCGCCGATATTACGTTAGAAAAATTACGGCAGGATAACGACGCCTTATTCCTGAGTGTGGGTATCCAGAACAGCCGCAAGCTCGGCGTGGAAGGCGAAGACAAAGCCGGTATCAGCTATGGCGTGGAGTTCCTGCGGCAGGCCGCCCAACAGGACAACCCGCCCGGAGTCAAAGGCAAGGTCATCGTTATCGGGGGCGGCAATGTCGCCGTGGACGTCGCCCGCACGGCGTTACGTTCAGGCGCCGCCAGCGTGGAGATGGTCTGCCTCGAGCAGCGCCACGAAATGCCGGCCCTGCCTGAGGAAGTCGCCGCGACGCTGGAAGAAAATATCAAGATTAACAACGGCTGGGGGCCGCGCCGCATCCTGGGAAATGGCGCCATCGCCGGTATTGAGCTTAAACGCTGTACCCGGGTCTATGATGAAAATGGGCGCTTCAGTCCCGTTTACGATGATAATGATATCACCGGCCTGACTGCCGACCAGATTATCGTCGCCATCGGGCAGGCGCTGGATAAGCAGGTCATCAGCGATACCGACATTGCTATCGAGCGGGGATGTTTCCAGACCGATTCCGTGACTCTGGAAACGTCGCTCAAGGGCGTCTTCGCCGGCGGTGATGATGTCTCCGGCGCCGCCTCGGTCATCGGGGCGGTCGCGGCCGGCAAGCGCGCCGCGGAGTCCATCGACCGCTTTCTCAAGGGCGAGGATATGGTGCCGGCCCGTTTCGAGTCCACG
>CAYXOZ010000218.1:0-2463 GCA_964467135.1 uncultured Dehalococcoidaceae bacterium | reverse complement strand
CTTTGAACCTGGCGTTGGCGTTCCCCACCGACGAGTCGTAAAAGCAGATGCTTTCGTCGCAGAATCGCTCGCCCTTCGGGTCGACCCATAAATCGGGCTGGGTGGCCGCGAACTCTATCTGGTTGCCCATGGCGAAGTCCGGCCCCATCGGCCCTACCCGGTATATCTCCAGCAGGCTTTTCCCTTCCTCGCCCGCCCCCGCTTCCCAGGCCATGCGGATGCCGTCGCCCGTTTTGTCGACGTTACCGACGGGCATCAGGTTGACGCCGAGGTCGTACCCGGTGTACTTTTTTATCCAGTCTTTATTGTTGGCGTAGCCGCCGCTGGCGATGATGACCGCCCTGGTAATTACCTGTATTTCCTCCCCGTCCGCTTCCGCGATGACACCGGTGATGCGTTCGCCCTGCCTCACGATTCTCTTTATCGGTGTGGCCAGCCGGATTTCGACGCCTCTCTCCTTTAAGCGGGTGATGAGGGCTTTGACCAGGGCTTCGCCTCTCCCCTTAATGACGTGGTAGGTGCGGGGGGAATCCGGCATGTTAATCGTCGCGTCGGTAAAGGCTACCCCCTGCTGCTGGAGCCAGGCGATGGTGCCCGCCGACTCGTTAACGATGGCCCTGACCAGCCGCGGATTGGCTATCCAGTGGCTGTATTCCATGAGGTCCTTGAAAGCTTCGTCCCGACTGTACATAATGTAGCGTTCCTGCTGCAGATTGCTCTCGACGGCGAAAGTGCCTTGGAGAAAGTTGGAGGTGCCCCCCGGCGAACGCTCTTTTTCAAAAACAATAACTTTAGCGCCCCCCTCCGCCGCTGTCAACGCCGCCGCCAGCCCCGCCGCCCCCGACCCTATTACCGCGACCCCGGTTTCTGCCGGTACAGGATTCATATGCGCCTCCTGAGAAAACTGAAAATTCAAATCTCAAAACTCAAAACCACAGCGTAAAAATCAAAGCTAATTTTTAGTTTTAGATTATCAGCTATGGCTTTAACCTTTAACCTTTCAACTTTCAGCTACCTTAATAGCTGCTCCAGAACTTAATCGGGGTTATTTTAAGCCTTAAGTCGCATTGCAGGCAGCGCTTCGCTTCACCTTCCGCCTTTTTTTCATCCATGTCCAGCACCACCCGGCAGAAACTCTTTATCCTTTTTTCCGGCGCGAGATATAATTCCCGGCACCGCTCCAGCGCGGCGAAGCCTTCCCATGGGCCGATGTTTTTCTCAGGTTCCACCGTTGGCGCCAGTTTGGCTTCGATATCTCCGGTTCTCCCGAGGTATTTATCGAGGGCTATGGCGGCTTTCCTGCCGGAGGCGATAGCCTTGATTACCGAGGATGTCCCGTTCACCGCGTCGCCGGCGGCGAAAACCCCTTCTCTGTTGGTGCAAAACGTAAACGAGTCCACGCTGATACAATTTCCTGCGCCGGTCTCTAGCCCGAACGCTTCCGGTATTTCCGGCCTTTGCCCTATGGCGAAGATAACGGTATCTGCTTCGATGATGTGTTCTGAATTTTCCCTGACCTCTATCTGGGGATTTTTCTCTTCATCGAAGCTTAACGAGCTTACTTCGAGGCATGCCACGCCGGTGATTCTCCCATTCCGGCTGATTATACGCGTAAAAGTCCGGCCGGGATATATCTTTATCCCCTCCGCCTCCCCCTGCTCGATTTCCTCTTTCGCCGCAGGCATGGTCTCTCGCGACTCCAGGCAGGCGAGCTTTCCTTCCGCCCCCAGCCGCCGCGCTGCCCGCGCGCAGTCGAAAGCCACGTTACCTCCCCCCAGCACCAGGACATTTCTGCCGATTTTTACTTTATCGCCTTGGTTAATCGATTTTAAAAAGTCGACTCCTATCATGACCCCGGGTTGGTCCGCGCCGGGAATCCTGAGCTTTTGGCCCCTGTGCGTCCCTACCGCCACGATGAAACCGTCATAACCCTCCTCAAAAAGTTTGGGTATCGACTCTACTTTTACGCCGGTCCTTATATCCACGCCCGTGTCTTTGATGTATTTTATTTCCCTTTCGAGCGTTTCTCTGGGGAGTCGGTACTCCGGGATGCCATAGCGTAACATGCCACCCGCTTCTCCCATCCCCTCGTAGACGGTCACCTCATGCCCCTGCAAAGTAAGATAATAGGCAGCCGTTAGCCCTGCCGGCCCCGCCCCGATAACCGCGACTTTTTTTCCGGTAGCGGGTTTCTTTTTAACACTTTCCGCCCAAAGCCTCGTTTCGTCGTTTTCGGTAGCGTAGCGTTTGAGCTCTCTGATGGATAACGCCTGGTTCACCTCTCCCCGGCGGCACGCGTCTTCACAGGGGCGGTCGCAAACGTACCCGAGAACCCCGGGGAAGGGCACTTTTTCCCTTATCAGGGCAGCCGCCGAGGCATAGTCTTTTTCACTGATAAATCGAACATAACCGGGCACGTCTATCTCTGCCGGGCACGTATAGCGGCAGGGCAGTAGAGCAGTC
>CAYXOZ010000217.1:0-2469 GCA_964467135.1 uncultured Dehalococcoidaceae bacterium | reverse complement strand
TCGGGAATGACGAGAGGTTGAGATTGCCGCGTCGTCCCGATTTTTATCGGGACTCCTCGCAATGACAGTCGGGCACACATCCTTGCCAAAAAGCGCGGTAAATACTACGATAGATGCGGGGGCTTCTTTTACGGAGTATGAGGTGACCGATATCAAGGATAAACTTGCTCCCGTATTATCGTTTCTACAGAGAAACCGCTGGTACCTGATATGGCTGGTGGGCCTGATGTTATGCATTATCTTTGCCGGGCTGGATAATCCCACGGGCATCGTGCTGGGGTGGCTGGCCGTGACCATCCTGTTCCTGGTGCTGTTCCGCAAATGGCGGAGACCCCGGAACTATTTATTCTTATTTGTAGCCACGTTCATAGGGGCTATTTTTCTCTCTTTCATTTACAGCGTGGTGGCGCTACGAGCGGCGGAGTGGCTGGGAGGGCCTAACGCGACGGACAGCAACGCCTGGAAGGTATTTCACGCGGTGATTTCCAATATCATGCTACTGGGCACTCCCCCCGGCCTGTTTTACGGTTTTTTCGGGTTTATCATTTTCAGCGTCGTCAGTCTCATCAGCCTGATTAGAAGCAAGCGCGCCGAGCGCGGCGCTTGACTATTGAACGGTTTTGGTTTAAGGTAGGTATACCAAGACTCTCAAGGCATACGCCGCGAAGTAGGGGGGCCTTAAGGCATGGATGTAGTCTATACGGCGCTGCTGGCGATAGCCGGGTTCGGGCTGGGTTCGGTCCCCTTCTCCGTGCTCGTGGGGCGCGGGTTACTGGGGAAAAACATCCAGGAATACGGCGACGGCAATCCCGGGGCGGTCAATGTCTTCCGGGCGGGCGGCAGAAAAACGGGCTTACTGGCAGTGGTCCTTGACATCGCCAAAGGGGTGCCGTTCGTCTGGCTGGCCTACTCCTGGCTCGAACTCCCCGAGCCTGCCATCGTCCTTATCGCCCTGAGCGCGGTGCTGGGCCACGCCTTTTCGCCGTTCATGCGCTGGCACGGCGGCAAAGCGGTAGCGGTGACCTTCGGGGTGCTGCTGGCTTTGCCGCAACACGAAATACTGCTGGCATTTATCGCCTTTTTCGTCGCCGGATTTCTCTTCCTGGACAACGACGCCTGGATAACGGTCCTCGGCGCCGCCGGCACCCTGGCGTATTTAGCTTTGACCGGCAGTCCCGCCTGGACAATCCTGCTGATGTCCTGTATACTGGCCCTTTTTATCTTCAAACAATTCGAGGGCCTGCGCTCGCTGCCCCGATTGCGGGGCCGGTTCGTCCGCTGGGTGCAGTCGTTACTGCGAGGGAGCACCCCCGTCTAGCACAAGAATAGGAACATGCTATATCAAATTATCATCGCGGCCGGTCTCCTGGTCTTCCTGCTCAACCTGTTGCTTAATTTGCGGAGCCTAAGGACACCCCGGCCCAACGCCAAGCTGCCACGCCGCGTCCCCTCCGTCTCCGTCCTGATACCAGCCCGGGACGAGGAGGCGAATATCGGGGCGTGCCTGGAGTCCCTGCAGAAGCAGGACTACCCTAACTTCGAGATAATCGTGCTCGATGACAACTCGGTGGACGATACGGCGGGCATCGTCAACCGGCTGGCGATAAAAGATGAGCGCATCAAGCTTATCACCGGCGACCCGCTGCCGGACGACTGGGCGGGCAAGCCTTTCGCCTGCTATCAGCTAGCCAAGCAGGCCGGCGGCGACTGGCTCCTGTTCGTCGACGCCGATACGATACACGCCCCCCACATGCTGCGCTCGGTAATGGCCGCCGCCCTCCAGCTGAAGGTGGCGCTGCTCTCCGGCTTCCCCCGCCAGATAGCCAACTCGCTCCCCCAGAAAATAGTCGTCCCGATTATTTACTTTATTATCATGGGCTGGGCGCCGCTCTGGTGGATACACCGCTCCAAGCGAACACGGCCTTCGGTAGCCATCGGGCAGTTCCTGTTCTTTTCGCGGGAGGAATACTGGCGCATCGGCGGGCACAAGGTGGTGCAGTCCCGCATACTGGAAGACATCTGGATGGGCATCGAGGTGTCCCGGCACGGGGGCCGCCACGTGGCCATCGACCTGTCTTCGGTGGTCTCCTGCAACATGTACCCGACGGTCGCCGGGATGTGGCAGGGCCTGGTACGCTGTGTCTATTCCGTAACGGTGATGTCCCCCGTGGTGCTGCTGGTGCTGATTCCGCTCGCCTGGCTGTTCTATATCGGGCCGTTCTACTGGCTGTGGAACGGTTTCTTTATCTCCGACGCCTCGCTAATCTGGCGGGGGGTGGTCGTTTTACAGGTAGCGCTGGTGATTTTCATGCGCTGGCTGGTGGACAACCGCTTCAAGGAGCCGACCGTCTCCACCTGGCTGCACCTGCTCGGCATCGGCTACATCTTCGTGGTCGTGGTCTATTCTTTCCTGCGCTGGGCCATCGGCGCGGGGGTCACCTGGAAAGAGCGGGTCTACGGCGGTGAAGA
>CAYXOZ010000216.1:0-2515 GCA_964467135.1 uncultured Dehalococcoidaceae bacterium | reverse complement strand
TTCGTTGCGGATACTGCCGCACGCCCCAGAATGAACATATCTTCCTCTACGAGTTCCGGCACACCGGGCTTTTGCACTTTCACTACAACCTCGGTACCATCAGCCCGTGTACAGGCATAAACCTGTCCAATAGAAGCAACGCCGATAGGATTCGGGTCAAATGAGATGAATACCTCACCAATCGAATGTCCCAGCTCGTCATTGATGACCTTTTTCATTACTTCCGGAGGAAGCGGTTTTAAAGAACTCTGGAGCTTCGATAATTCTTGGGTGTAGGCCGGTGGCAGCAGGTCAGCGCGGGTCGAAAGGATTTGTCCCAGTTTCACGAAAGATGTTCCCAGCTCCTCTATCGCCATACGCATACGCTCCGGCTTGGTATAAGCCATTTTACGGAAGGGGTTGCCGCGGAGCAAGAAACGGAAAGTTAAATATTTTTGCAGGCCGACGTAGCGTAGCACTTCCTCAAGCCTGTACTTGGCCAGGACCATCGCAATCTGCCGGTACCTGGCGAAATGTCCCTTGCGCTTAGGCTCTTGTTCTGTATCACTAAACAAATCCGTGCCTCCTGGTTAAGAATGTGCGGGTCTGCGATTTTTTCACTTCGCCCGTCGACGCCGGAGCCAGAGGTGCTGCCGCCAGCTCTTTTTTCCTAACTCGGTACGCATGCGAGAGAACGAAGAATTGACTACGTCCCGGACGGCGTTATCAACCTCCTGGCTGTTTAGTATTTCTACAATGGCGTCGTACGTTCGTTCCTCGGCACGCTCCAGGGCATCAACCAGGCCCACCAGATGCGCCAGACTCGGCACGAGCCCTTCTTTGGGAGTTGCCGCCCGGACGCGCTGCAATACAGCGGCCTTATTACGTACGAAGGCCTCTGCTACCCCGTGACTGAAGCTGGTCCGGTCCATGTCCGCCTGGACGCGGGCAAGAATACGCTCGATTACCCGGTCTGTTATCTCCTCCTCAAAAGCCCATACCAGGGCCAGGACAGTGCGTTGTATGAACCCATCCCCGAGGAGGCGGTCTACCACGCGGACAGCGCGCGCCACCAGGATGAGCCATACCCATACTCCTTCGATGACAAAGCCATGGTGCACGAGCGCCAGCGCCGGAACAATAGCTATGAAGTCAAAGAACCGGGTTCGCAAATATCCAATCTTGCCCCAGCGGAATCCGCTGCGGGTAAAAAATTCTACCGCGAAAACGACGCCGAGCCCGATATCAACTATTATCCAGGCATTGGGCACGGCTCCCCGGGAGCTGAAGACCCAGATTGCCAGCAGGACCAATGACAGCAAGGAAAGTATGAAAGCGATCCAATGCAGGGCTGCATTACGGTGCGGCAGTAACTCCAGTTCCTCGAGGCGCGCGGCTACCGTCGAAATACCTTTAGGTAATTCTCCTTCGGTTATATCATCGCGTCTATCAATATTTGTTGGCGTTTCGGGTAACTGGTTTAGAGGTTCATCTTTCTTTTGCAGAGTCATATGTCGTGTCCTCCAGAAATCTTATTTCATGAAACATCCGGCACATCCCCGATTTCGTCTATTTTTCTGTTTGTGTCTTCGGCTCATATTTAATTTCTACGGTTGTCTTCTTGCCCGATGTAAAATTATGCTCGATTTCTACGTCTTCCTGAATGTCCAAGAGTTTTTTTGCCAGCTCCCTGGCACTTTTTAATGGCAAGGGAAGAGTGATGGAATTATGAATCTTCAACCAATCCGGGATAGCCGGTAAGTGAGAGGTAATTTTTAATATTTTCTTTGGCATCTTGTAATTCCTCTGATTTGTTATTTCACCAGGCAGCCGCCTAGCATGGTGGTGACGGTATGAAGCACGACTGGTGAGCCGGCAGTGCAGGCCGGCTCACCAGGATATTTCAATTCTTGGTCTAAGTGGTTGATTGCCGACCCTAAACTGTCTTGTCTTCTATGATAGCCGCAGCCGCGTTCTCTTTGACGGATTCAATACCCTTCATCGCGCCGTCTTTGGCTGTATAACCCTCGGATACTGCGATGGTCTGTCCGTTTAGAGCCACCAGCTTAAACCTGAATTCCCCCGCCACATCCTTGTTTATTTCAAATTTGGCATCCGCCTTGCGCCGCCCTCTTTTTATTGATACCAGCCGTACTATTCCCTCGTATGACTCGTACCCGTATTGATTGTAATAGCGGTCAATCACCGCCAGGTCTTCCTCTTTCTGCCACTTGTCGATATCTTCCAGCCACTTATCCTTGTGCATACCCGGAGCATTCTTGAGAACTGCTTCCGGCATATCCAGAATAAACCTCTTTGTCTCCGGGTGCCACTTTAAAGCGCCCCAGGGCAGGGCAAACCACTTATCGGTGATGCCGAGCATGCCCCCGAATGCGACCATCGCGAAGGCGATCAGACCTTCTTTCATATCCACCACAAAGGTCTGCACCTGACCCAGGTCATCGCCCTTCTTATTGACTACATCGTACTGCGATAACCTTATGCTTGGTACGAACCTTGCCGATTTGCTGCTCAT
>CAYXOZ010000215.1:0-2594 GCA_964467135.1 uncultured Dehalococcoidaceae bacterium | reverse complement strand
AGGAAGAACGGCCCTTTGACGTTGACGTTCATGACGTTGTCCCACTGCCACTCCTCGACGTCCGTTAACGGCACCATGAAGCTGGAGCCGGAGCTGTTGACGACGATGTCGATGCGCCCGAAGTCTTTCATGATGTTATCGACCAGCGCTTTGGAGTTGTCCAGCTTCCCGATGTGCGCCGCGATGCCCACCACCTTCCCTTTAGACTTCTCTTTGATTTCTGCGGCGGCCTTATCCAGGTTCTCCTGTTTGCGACTGCTTATAATTACATCTGCTCCGGCAATGGAATAGGTCTCCGCGATGGCTTTCCCGATATCCCCCGCCCCCCCGATTACCAGGGCGACTTTGCCTTTCAGAGAAAACTGCGATACGTCCATGTGCTACTCCTTTTTTATTGTCATTGCGAGGAACGAAGTGACGTGGCAATCTCTACCATTGTTTTAGATTTATCATCGGGATTGCCACGCTTCGCTCGCAATGACATTGAGTTTCCCCTATTCCACCTTCACAATGCACGCGTCTGCCTGCGCCAGGCCGCCGCATAACGACCCCATGGCGTAGCCACCTCCCCGCCGCCGCAGCTCGAACATCAGGTTCATGATAATCCTCGCGCCGCTAGCGGTGTTGGGGTGCCCGATGGCCACCGCGCTGCCGTTGGGGTTCATCTTGTCGAACATCTTTTTATATTTATTGGCATCGCCTTCGGCCGCCACTTTCATCGATACCAGCGGCACGGCGGCGAAAGCTTCGTTGATTTCCATGATCGCCATATCATCGAAGGTCAGGTTGGCTTTTTGTAGGGCTTTGAGCATGGCGAAACCCGGCCCTTCCGGCATCCGGCTGGCGTTGATGGCCACAGAAGTAGACGCTATTATCACCCCGAGAACGGCCAGCCCTAGCTCATTAGCCCGCTTACGCGTCATGAGCAGGATGGCCGTGGCGCCGTCGTTGAGCCCCGGCGCGTTGCCCGCCGTTATCATGCGGGTGTTATAGACCGTCTTAAGCTTGGCCAGACCTTCCAGGCTGGTGTCGGGCCGGTACTGTTCGTCTATCTCGAGTATCTTGGGCTCGCCCTTGGGTTGGGGTATGGGGAGGGGCATTATCTCTTCCTTGAACTTGCCGGCGTTCCAGGCTTTGCCGTAGTTCTGGTGGCTGCGCAGCGACCACTCGTCGAGGTCTTTGCGGGTGAACCCATATTCGTGGGTGACGTTATCGGTATCCACGGATACAGGGTTGAAATCTTTATACCCGAGCGCTACCAGCGGGTCTTCCATCTTGACGTCGGTGAGGCGGTAGCCGTTGAAGCGTAAGCCCCGTACTACCAGCGGCGACTGCCCGAAAGATGTCGCCCCGCCGGCGATGGCGGCGTCGATTTCTCCCGCTTTCATTTCCATGGCGGCCAGCTTGACCGCGTGCATCGCGGAGACGCAGGCCATGTCGAACGATATCGATACCGTCTCGTGGGGGAGCCCCGCCCGGATTAACGACTGGCGGGCGGCGACCGGCGTATACGGGTCGCGGCAGGCCGACGTGTCGCCTACCCCCCAGAATACCTCGTTGACTGTCTTCGGGTCGATTTTCGCCCGCTTGACGACCTCCCGCATCGGTATGGCGCCGAGTTCGTAGTAGTCGATGTCCCTTAACGACCCCCCGAACCTCCCGAACGGCGTCCGGGCCGCTGCCACTATTACCACGTCATTAGCATTTGCCATCTTTTTGTTTCCCTTTCCTGTTTTAATATTCCTTGATAAACACTAGTCCATATGTCCTCTCCCCTTGTGGGAGAGGATTAAGGTGAGGGGTGAACTCAACATCACCCTCATCCTGACCTTCTCCCCTCAAGCGGGAAGGAAAATTTTTTATTTCTGGGTATAGTCGTAAAAGCCCCGCCCCGTCTTCCTCCCGAGGTCGCCGGAGCGCACCATGTTCTTGAGCAGCGGCGCGGGCATCAGCCTCTCACCGAATTCTTCGTACATGGTCTCGAGTCCGTGCAGGACCACGTCGTTGCCGGCGAGGTCGCTGAGCTCGCAGGGTCCCATCGGGTGATTGAGACAGAATTTGAGCGCCTTGTCCACCTCTTCCGGTTTGTTGCCGTCCATGACGCACCAGAAGGCCTCGTTCAGCAGGGCGTCCAGCAGTCGCGAAACGATGAATCCGGCGTAGTCCCTGGCTTCGCAGGGCTCTTTGCCTATCTTTTTGATGTATTCCTTGGCGGCTTCGAGGACGGCGGGAGAGGTCTTGCGACCCGGTATTACCTCGACGCCTTTCATCACGGGCACCGGGTTCATGAAGTGGATGCCGATGACCCTTTCGGGCTTTTTGGTGGCAGTGGCGATTTCGCCGATGGGGAGGGCGGAGGTGTTGGTGGCGAGTATACAGTCCGGCCGGCATATCTCGTCGAGCTGTTTAAATATATTTTTCTTTAAATCTAGTATTTCCGGCGCCGCCTCGATGACCATGTCCGCGTCTTTGGCGTCCTGGTTGTTGGTGGTGGTCTTGATGCGCGCGATAATGGCGGCTTTTTCGCTTTCCTGCATCGTGCCTTTTTTAACCATGCGGCCGAGGCTGTTATCGATGGTCGCCATGCCTTTTTT
>CAYXOZ010000214.1:0-2597 GCA_964467135.1 uncultured Dehalococcoidaceae bacterium | reverse complement strand
CTCTTTCTTTTCTTCCCCCTCTCCAAACAAAAAGACTCTCGGTCTGGAAAATGTGCCTGTTTGGAGAGGGGGACACAGGGGGTGAGGGCAGTTTTCACTTCCCTATGATAAATTGTTAGCCTGGACTTTTCTCTACTCTCTATGCCTGGCTCAGCCCCTGTGGCGCTCCAGTCTGCGTATACCCCTTGGTAGTGGAGACCTCGAGGAAAACAAAGGGCTTGGTGATCTTTTTAACTACCAACGGGCAATGTTTCATATTAGGCGGGATAGTCACCACGGTGGCGCTGGTGATGATATGTTCTTCGAGTTCTTCACCCAGGCAAATGCTTATTTCCGCGCCCAGGTCGTTGATGTTTTCCGGGTCCCCGCCGATAAAGCAAAGTAATTCATGGAAATCATGGGAATGGGTGAACGGTACTTCATAATGTGTATTGATGCAATGGTAGCCCAGGGTGGTGCCTGAGCCATATTCATCATGGTGCGCAAATATTGATGTGCCGGCCATGCCCGGTTCGTTTTCTTTATAAAAGGGCCCCCGGATCACGTTCCGCCAGTACTTTTTCTTTTCCACTAAAATATCCTCCATTCGGTCAGATTACCTTAATGCCACCTATCCATCGATATTTATATACCGACATTATATTGCCTGTCAAATCAGTTTGTAGCATATCAGAAACCCGGATTTCTTTTTATTTTTACTTGGGTAACAGCACGTTTTGCGGTATAATATACCCGTAATGTCTTCCCAGGTATTTTATCGAAAATGGCGACCCCAATCGCTCACCGGGTTTATCGGGCAGGAGCAGGTCACTAAAACCCTGCTCAACGCCCTGGCCACCGAGCGCGTCTCCCACGCTTACCTTTTCTGCGGCCCCCGCGGCACAGGCAAAACCACCACCGCCCGCAACCTGGCTAAAGCTATCAACTGCCTCACCAACGGCAAAGGCGAACCCTGCAATGCCTGTGAGATGTGCCTGGCCATCACCGAGGGCCGGGCTTTAGACGTCATCGAGGTGGACGCCGCCAGCAACCGCGGCATCGACGAAATAAGAAATTTGCGAGAAAAGGTCAACTACGCCCCCAACCAAGCCCGCCGCAAGGTCTACATCATCGATGAGGTCCACATGCTCACCAAAGAAGCCTCGAACGCCCTGCTCAAAACGCTGGAAGAGCCCCCGCCGCACGTCGTCTTCATTTTAGCCACCACCGAAGCCCACAAGCTACTGCCCACGATTCTCTCGCGCTGCCAGCGTTTCGATTTTCACCGCTACTCCCTGGACAACATGGTTACCGTCCTAGCGCACGTCTGCGAAGGCGAAGGCATAAAAATCGGGGCGGAGGCTTTAAAGCTCATCGCTAGGGCGGCCACGGGCAGCCTGCGGGACGCCCTCAATCTCTTACAGCAGGCCAATACTTTTTACGGTAACGAAATCGGCCTCGCCCAGGTGCAGGCTTTGCTCGGCATTACCGGCGACCGGCGCGCCAGAGAAGTAGTGAAAAACATCGTCGAAAGAGACACCAGCGCCGGCATCACCACCATCAATAACGTCAATAGTGACGGACTCGACCTGCGCCAGTTCCACCGCGACATCGTTGACTACCTGAGGCTGTTGCTCATCGTCAAGACCGGCTCCAGCGATACGATAGAGCTTACCGCCGAGGACACTAAAGAACTCAAGGCACTGGCGGCGAGAGCCTCGCTCCCCGCGATTATTAACGCCGTCAAACGTTTCGCGCAGCTCGAGCTCAGCCTGGACAACTACTCAACCTTACCACTGGAACTGGCTTTAGTGGACTGTACTTTAACCGAGACAGAGGAAAAGAAAGCGCCGGCACGACAATCCGAACCAGACCCCGCGCCGAGGCAAATGACTAAAGCCACCCCGCCTTCTCCCCGGCCCCAGGCGAATAATCCGCCCGTCGAAAGAAACGTCCGAGAACAGACGGTCGCCAAGCCTGTTATTACCGAGAAACCTGCCCCGGCGGTCCCTAAAGTCGAGACCGGCCCCGCGGCGATAGGCAACGTTATCGAACAGCTACAGCAGCAGTGGAGCAAGATAATAAACGAGTCGCCGGAAGGCATGGGCAAGACCCCGGCGGCGGCCCTGCTGCGCAGCGCCCGGCCGGTATCCATCGAAAACGATACGCTGGTCGTCTCCGTCAAGCACCAGTACTACAAAGAAAAGATGGAAAGCCTCGATAACCAGAAGACCGCCGACAAAATCGTGAGTAATTTCCTGGGTCGCTCGTGTAAAGTACGCTGTGTCTATGAGCACGAGAACAACCACCTGGTCAAGGCCGCGTTAAATCTGGGCGCCCAGGTTATCAACCATACGGAGGAGCCATGAACAAATTCATGATGCAGCAGGCGCAGAAACTCCAGGCGCAGCTTTTAAAAGCCCAGGAAGAACTGGCTAATCTTGTTGTGGAGGCCAGCGCCGGGGGCGGCGCCGTGACCGTAACCATGAACGGGCAGCAGCAAATATTATCGGTGAAAATAGCCAAGGAAGTGGTCAACCCGGAAGACGTGGAGATGCTTGAGGACATGGTCCTGAGCGCCGTCAAAGAAGCCCAGGCTAAGGCTCAGGAAGCCGCCG
>CAYXOZ010000213.1:0-2619 GCA_964467135.1 uncultured Dehalococcoidaceae bacterium | reverse complement strand
CGCTCCTGCATGGCTTCCAGCAGCGCCGATTGCGTCCGGGGGGTGGCGCGGTTGATTTCGTCCGCCAGCACTACCTGGGACATGATGGGCCCGGGACGGAACTCGAAGTCCGCCGTCTTCTGGTTGAAAATATACGTGCCGGTAATGTCCGAGGGCAGCAGGTCCGGCGTGCACTGGATGCGGCGGAAGCTGCACCCCAGCGACCTCGCCAGGGACTTCGCCAGGACGGTCTTGCCCAGCCCCGGCACGTCCTCGAAGAGGATATGCCCTTCGCAGAGCAGCGCGACAATCGCCAGCTCTACTACCTCGCTCTTCCCCACGATGACCCTCTCGACGTTCTCTTTAACCTTGGCCGCGGTTTCCTGTATCTTTTGAACGACCCCTTCTTCCATATGCGTCTATCGCTTTCTATTTTGAATTAGTGCAACCATGAACATTATAACAGCTTGAATATTTTGACGCTATTAATCATTTCCGGGCTTTAAGAGAGGTAACGATGGTTTGTTACTTGCTACTTGGCACTTGTTACTTTACGGGAGAGGGGGTGAGGTTATTTATTATCGAAAAAGTGACAAAACTAACAGAATATCTACCTTCATAAATATAAACTGAAAACAATGGAGCCAGATTTCAATATCATGGTCGGGGGTGAGGCGGGGCAGGGCGTCCAGTCCGTCGGCGCGATACTGGCGGCGTCGCTGGGGCGGGGAGGCTTAAACGTTTTCGCCGACCAGGACTACGAGAGCCGCATCAGAGGGGGGCACAACTTCTTCCGGGTGAGGGCCAGGACTGCTGAGGTGAATGCCCTCTCGCCGGAGCTGGATTTGCTGCTGGCCCTGAATAAGGAGACTATCGACCTCCACGAAAAGGAGCTTAAAGCCGGCGGCCTCGTTATCTACGATGCCGAGCAGACCAAATTCAATACCGATAAAGCAAATTTCTTAAACGTTCCCCTTTTAAAGCTGGCGCTGGAAAAATCGCAAAACAAACTTATGGCTAATACGGTCGCCACCGGGGCGGCGCTGGGGCTGGCGGGCCTGGACTTCGCCATACTGTCTTCGGTCCTTACCAACGAGTTCTCCCGCCACGGCGAGCAGTCCGTCCGGGACAATATTAACGCCGCCCGGGCGGGCTACGACTTTGCCCGCGAACATGGCAAAAGTCTAGTTTTACCTGAAGCTCGCCCGCAGGGAGGCGGCCACCGGCTCATCCTGAGCGGTAACGAAGCCCTGTGCCTGGGCGCGCTGGCCGCCGGCTGTAAGTTCGTCGCCGGCTACCCCATGACACCGTCCAGTCCCATCCTGGAATACATGGCGGACAAGGGGCGGCAGTATGGCACGGTGATGATTCACGTCGAGGATGAAATTGCCGCGATGAACATGGCGGTGGGGGCGGGCTTTACGGGAATCCGGTCTATGGTGGCGACCTCCGGCGGCGGTTTCGCTTTGATGGTCGAAGGACTGGCGCTGGCCGGAATGACCGAGACCCCGGTCGTGGTCGTGCTGGGGCAGCGCCCCGGCCCTGCGACCGGGCTGCCCACCCGCACCGAGCAGGCGGAGCTCTTTTTTGCCCTGCACGCGGGCCACGGCGAGTTTGCCCGCGCGGTTTTCGCCCCTGTTAACGCCGCGGACGCTTTTCACGCCGCCGTGAAAGCCTTCAACCAGGCGGAGAAATACCAGACGCCGGTTCTTATCCTTACCGATAACCACCTGGCGACTTCTTACTACACCACGGACAGGTTCGACTTATCTCAGGTAAAAATCGACCGCGGCGCTATTATTTCCAGCGACGCTGCCGACTATAAAAGGCATCTTATTACGGATTCCGGCGTTTCCCCCCGCGCCCTCCCGGGACTGGGCAAAGCGCTGGTCGTAACCGACTCCGATGAGCACGATGAAGCCGGGCACATGATCGAGGACGCCGCTACGCGTAAAAGCCAAGTCGAAAAACGCCTTCGTAAGTTGAATGGACTTAAACAGGAAATTACCTTGCCCGAGTTTAATAACGAAGGTTCCGGGCTGACTTTAGTCGGCTGGGGCAGTACTTACGGCGCGATACGAGAAGCCGCCGCGCTGCTTAAAGAAGCCGGTAAGCCGGTCAATACCCTGCATTTCCGCCAGCTCTGGCCCTTCCCCACGGAGGCGGTCATGGCTGCTTTAAAAACCGCCGGGAAAAATATCATCATCGAGGGCAACGCCACTTCGCAGTTGTCCGCCCTTATCCGGCGCGAGACCGGGATAAAGGTCGATGGCTCTATTTTAAAATATGACGGCCGCCCCTTCTCCCCCGGAGAAATCGTCGACCGCCTGCATTCGGAGATTAAAGCATGGTGACGCTGAAAGACTTCACCTCGGACGTCCCCAACGCCTGGTGTCCCGGCTGCGGTAACTTCGGCATCCTCCAGGCGGTGAAAAAAGCCCTCGTCGACCTCAATCTGGAACCTCATCAGGTGCTTTTCGTGTCCGGCATCGGACAGGCGCCCAAGCTGCCCCACTATACCAGGGGCAATGTCTTTAACGGCCTGCACGGTCGCACCCTGCCCGCCGCCACCGGCGCCAAAATCGCCAACCGCGACCTCGTCGTTATCGGCATCGACGGTGATGGCGGGGCTTACGGCGA
>CAYXOZ010000212.1:0-2672 GCA_964467135.1 uncultured Dehalococcoidaceae bacterium | reverse complement strand
TGGACGGCTTTGAAGCGTTTGCCCCCGGGTATCCCGCTCCCCGCGTCGAAGATGATGTGGCGCAGGCTGGTGCCCATCGGTACCTCGACCATCCCCGTGTTGACTATCTTGCCCGCGAGCGCGAACGCCGCCGTGCCGGGACTGTCTTTAGTGCCGGTCTGACGGAACCATTCCGACCCGTCGTTCATAATATGGCGGACGTAAGCCAGTGTTTTGACGTTGTTGACGACCGTCGGTTTGTCGTTTAGTCCGCGGATGGCCGGGTAGGGCGGCCGGTGCTCGGGCATGCCGGCTTCCCCCTCCAGCGACGCGATCAGCGCCGTCTCTTCCCCGCACACGAACGCCCCCGACCCCTGGAAAATCTCTATATTGAAGCTGAAATCACCGCCCAGTATATTGTCGCCGCTGAGCTTTAGTTCCTTCGCCTGTTTTAACGCTGTTTCGAGTCTTTCTACCGCCAGCGGGTACTCGGCGCGGACGTAGATGTACCCCTGGCTTGCCCCGACCGCCCACCCTGCTATTATCATCCCTTCGATGACGCTATGCGGGTCGCTTTCCAGTATCGCCCGGTCGACGAATGCCCCGGGGTCGCCTTCGTCGGCGTTGCAGACGATTGATTTCGGTGTTCCTCTGGCGTCCCGGCAGGTCTGCCATTTCTGTCCCGTCGGAAAGCCCGCCCCGCCTCTTCCCCTCAGCCCCGACTTTTTAACTTCATCGATAATCTGCTGCGGTTTCGTCTCTAGGGCCTTCGCCAGCGCGCTGTAGCCTCCTCCGGCTACATACTGGTTAATGTCCGTAGGGTCGATGTGCCCGCAGTCTTTCAAGATGATTTTTTCCTCGTATTTCGCCCGCGGAAAGTCCTGGAAACTCGGTAGAACCTCGCTTGGTTCCAGTGCCCCGAGGACGAACTCGGGTAGAGGATTTTCCCCGAGGATATATTCGCTGACCAGTCTTTCGGCGATGACCGGGTTGACGTGCCCGTAAGCTACCGGCGCCTGGCCCGGCTTGCTGATGATGACAATGGGTTCGGCGTAGCAGTGCCCCATGCAGCCGACCTCTATCACCGGGCAGTCGATATTCCGCTTGCCAATTTCCTCTTTAAAGGCCTTGACCACGTCTAACGCGCCGGCAGCCCGGCCGCACGTGGCCGCGCCGACCATTATCACCGGTTTGTTTTGCTTTAGCTCGCGCACGTGCTCCCGGGTGTGTTTCTTTATCTCGTTGAAGGCGGCGTTTATGGTCGATCGCTTATTTTGCGTCACTTTTTTCTTTGTCCTTTGTCGTGTAGTCGTGCCCGAAGCCGAGCAGTATGCCGTCCACCCTTGTCGGTTCTACCTTGGCTTCCGGCTTGTTATCCACGACGGTTACCGGCGCCATGGTGCAGCAGCCGACGCACGCTACCGTGTCCAGGTCGAACTCGCGGTCCGGCGTCGTCTGTCGCGGTCTGATATTGAGCCTTCGTTCCCACGCGTCCAGCGTTATATAGCCGCCTTTCATGTGACAGGCTGTCCCCAGGCAGACTTTAATCGAGTGTTTGCCCGGCGGGTTGAGCCGGAACTGGTTGTAGAAGGTGACCACGCCGTAGACGTCTATTGCCGCGATATTGAGGTAGTTGGCGATTTCCGTCATGGCTTCCCGCGGCAGGTACCCGAGCTTTCCCTGAACCTTTTGTAATATCGGTATCAGGCTCGCCCTTTCCCGTCCGAATCCGCTCAGAATTTCCCCGATTTCCTGTGTGATCTGTTCCCGTTCTAGTTTGTCCATGATTTTTGAGTTTTGATTTGTGTTTTTGATTTTTGAGATTTGATTTTTGAGCTATCGCTCCCCGAATATCCTGCTCCCTATCCTGATGATATTCGCCCCTTCCTCAATAGCGATGCGATAGGAGTCCGTCATCCCCATGGAAAGGTATTTCATCTCGACGTTAGGAATCTTGAGCCCCTTTATCTCGTCGTAGAGCTTTTTCGTCTCTCTAAAGTACGGTCTGGCGTCCCCCGGCTGGCCCGCCGCCGGTCCCATCGTCATTAGCCCCGCCACCCGTATGTTCTTCAGCCCCGCAATACCCCTGATGAGCGCTTCGGCGTCTTCGTAACAGACGCCCGCTTTTCCCGCCTCCCTCGCGCAGTTAATCTCTATCAATACCGGCATAATTTTGCTGGCTTCGCGACACCTTTTATCGATTTCTCTGGCGAGCTCGACGGAATCGACCGTCTCTATCATGTCGAAGATTTCTACGGCTTTTTTGACTTTATTTGTCTGCAGGTGCCCGATGAAATGCCACTGGACTTTACCCCCCACCTCCCCCTTGACCCTCTCCGCCTCCTGGACGTAGTTCTCCCCGATTATTTTTATGCCGGCTTCAATGGCTTCGTTTATTTCTTGCGGTCCTCTCGTTTTAGCGGCGGCTACCACCAGTACGCCTTCGGGCACTTCCTCGAGTATCTGCCGCACGTTCTGCCTGATGGTCACTTTTCTCGCTCGCCGCCTGCCTACCCACTATTCTACCACCAGATTGCATCGAGATGGTACTGCGGTAGAAAAAAGAAAAGGGTTCTGTTTGCTTTTGGTTGTTCGTACTGACCTCACCCCTGTATCCCCTCTCCGGCCTTGATACATTGAGCGGTGTTCAAAGATATTTATGGCTGGAGAGGGGAGTTTAGAAGAGAGGGGGC
>CAYXOZ010000211.1:0-2695 GCA_964467135.1 uncultured Dehalococcoidaceae bacterium | reverse complement strand
TGGAGGGGTGTCCGAGTGGCCTATGGTGACGGTCTTGAAAACCGTTTCCCGAGCAATCGGGACGTGGGTTCGAATCCCACCCCCTCCGTTTGCCCACGTTAACGGGATAAATAGATGACTACAGAAGTAAGACCCGCCCAGTTTCATGTCCTCGATACCCTGCTGGTATTCGTCCCCGTTTCCATCCTCTTGTACTATATCCACGCCAATGCGGTGCTCACGTTCTTTGTCACGGGAGTGGCTATCATCGCTATTTCTCGCATGATTATCGATTCGGTCGGGGTCATCGCCCAGCGCGTTTCTACCACTGTCGCCGCGCTGTTAAACACGACCTTCGGCAACGCCATAGAGTTTTTCATCGCCGTATTCGCTCTACGCCAGGGTTTGATTGACATGGTCAAGGCTTCTATGGTCGGCTCTATTATTATCAGTGTACTGTCCCTCATTGGACTTTCGATGTTCTTCGGCGGGTTGAAATACAAGGAGCAGAGGTTCAACAAGGACTCCGCCGGTGTTTCCTCGACGATGCTCATCATCGTGGTAGTCGGTCTGGTCTTGCCCTCAGTCTATAGCATGGTCCAGGGGAAGTCCGCCCCAGCGATGTCTCTGGCGGTTTCGGTGGTGCTGGGCATTGTCTATCTGCTGAGCTTGCTTTATACACTCGTGACACACAAGCACCTGTTCTTGGTGGAACGCGAGGCACCTTCAACCACGACTTCACCCCGCTGGTCTCTCCCGATAGCTATCGTTATCTTATTCATCGCCATCGGACTGGCGGGATTCGAGTCTAGTTTACTGGTCAATACCGTTACCCCCCTTATCGAGGAGATAGGACTGACGCAGCGGTTCGTGGGCGTGGTAATCATCGCTCTGCTGGGTAATATTTCGGAACATATCAGCGCCGTGAGCTTCGCCCGCCGGAACAATATGACCATGTCGCTGGAAATCGGCATGAGTTCGGCTTTGCAGATTGCCCTGTTCGTGGTACCGATATTGGTCCTGGTTAGCGCGCCGCTTACCGGCATGACGCTGGACCTCGTGTTCGGGCCGTTTTCGCTGATAGCGCTGGTGATGACGGCCATGATTGCCAACTACATCAGCGCCGACGGCGTTTGTCACTGGCTGGAGGGGGCGCAGCTCTTCGCCGTCTACGTGCTGATTGCCATTGCGTTTTATTTTATTTAGCTATTTTACTGGGAAATGTTAGAACAAGGGGGCGGAGAGGATAAATAAAATGATTGGCGTATCATTATTCTTAATGAGGCAGTATCGTTACCTTGTTCAGCCAGGCGAAGCCCATCGGGTTAAGCTCGTAGCCCTGCACGTAAGGCCTCACCAGTATATAGTTCTCCCCGAACCATAAAGGCAGGATAGCGGCATCGTCCACGAGCATCTGCTCCGCCTGACGGTAGAGCTCTAAAGCCTTCGCGGCGTCACCCTCCACGCCCGCTTTGTCCAGCACCGCGTCTATCGCCGGATTGGAATAATCCGCGAAATTGTTCTCCGCCCCGGTATGAAATAGTATATCGAGGAAGTCCTGCGGGTGGGGATAGTCAGCAATCCACCCCATATCGAACATATCGTCCTTCTCTTCCTTGAGATTATAGAGGAAAAAGTCCGGCTCGAGCTGGCGTACCGTCACCTCCACACCGAGATTTTCCCGCCACTGTACGATGGCGGCTTCGATGTTGGGGGATATCAACCCCCCGTAGCCGGCGGTCGTGAACGTAATCGGTGGCAGGTTGGCTGCGCTCCCGTACTTCGACTGCGCTATCAGCTCCTTAGCTTTAGCGACATCGTAGCCCAACCCCACCAGTCCCTCGTTATAGCCGGGAATACCCGGGGGCAGGATGCCATCGGCGCGCTGGACGAGGTCCCGGAAACTCAAAGCGATTATCCTGTCTTTATCCAGCGCCAACGTGAAAGCCTTACGGATGTTGATATCATCAAAGGGGGGCCGGGTGGTGTTAAAGCCGATCCAGCTAAAACTCAACTCGGGGGTAATCCGCAGCTCGCTATAAAAAGGCCCCGCTTTATCGGTGACCCTATCGATATACAGAACGTTTACGCCGGCCACATCTATCTCACCGGTCTCGTACAAATTCATCGGCACGCCGCTCCATAGCTGGTACTCGACCCGCTCAATGCCCGCCATCTCTCCGTAGTATTTATCGTTCCTCTCCAGAACGAGCAGGCTGTTGACCTGCCATTCCTTGAATTTAAACGGGCCGGTGCCGTTCGGCTGCCGCCACCAGTTGCGGCCTTTAGCTACATTCGCCCTGTCTACGACAAACGCGGTAGGATAGGTCAGCTTGGATAGAAAATACGACTTCGCCGCGTCGATGGTCACCTCAAGGGTACGGTCGTTAATGACCTTAACGCCGCTGATTTCTTTGGCCCTGCCCTCGAGGACGTCTTTAGCCCCCACGATATCGCCCAGATAAGTGCGCGCCGTACCCGAGCCGGTAGCCGGGTCACAGGCGCGTTCCCAGGAGTATTTAAAGTCGGCCGCGGTGACTTTACGCCCGTCCTGGAAGACAACGTCCCCGCGGAGGTGGAAGGTATAGGTGTGATAGTCCTGGCTGACATCCCAACGTTCGGCGATATCCGGCACTATTTCAAGTTTTTCATCGAGTCGCACCAGGCCGGTATAGATCTGCGCGATGTACTGGTGAGAGGTTGTCTCCCCGGAAAC
>CAYXOZ010000210.1:0-2763 GCA_964467135.1 uncultured Dehalococcoidaceae bacterium | reverse complement strand
TAGAGCTGGAGATGACATTGTAATACTACAAATACTACCAATAAATACCAATACTACAAATAATTAGTTGAAATATTAGTTTTATTTGAAATAAGCTCGGATGCATATGCAGGGGGAAATATAGATTGCCACGCCGCCGCGCTCCTCGCAATGACAACAGGGAAAGGGAGAATAAAATGAGAGAGCCGTTCGCGAAATACGTAAAAAATAAGCTGCCTTCCGACTTCCTGCTCATCGCGTGCGGGCTGCCGGGGACGTGGAAAACGGAGACCACCGAGGAGGTCAATAAAATCCGGGGCGGCAAGCTCTTGAGGAGCGACCTTATCCGGCTGGAAGTGCTGAAAGGCCAGGACGTATTCGACAGCAAAGTGGCGGGGGACATGAAAAAGCGCACGCAGGTCTACGACGTCATGTTCGACATGGCGGACGAAGCCCTGAAACGCAATAAAATCGTCATCCTCGACGCCACCTTCGTTACGCAGGAGCTCAGACAGCGGGCGGCCGCCATCGCCGCCAAACATAAAAAGACCTTCGTTATTCTCCAGACGGACTGCCCGCAGGAGGTATCGATACGGCGGATACTGGCGCGGGATAAAGAAAACTACGTCTCCAACGCCCTCACCGAGGAAGCCTACCTCAATAACAAGAAAAAGTTCGAGGCGGTCGATGTGGAAACGCTGAAAAAGCAAAACCCCGGTCTTAAAGTAATCCACCTGGTGGTGGACACCGCCAAAGACCCGCCGGAGGAGTGGTATATCATTGGGGAGAAAAGGTGAAAATCAAATCTCAAAACTCAAAAGTCAAAAAAGGGGATAGGGTGTTTGGATTCCCGCCTGCGCGGGAATGACAATGGTTATTAAAATGAAGATAGATTTACACATCCACACCAGCACCGGCTCGGACGGGGCTCTCGCCATGGAGGAGGTATTGCCCCAGGCTAAAAAAAGAAAGATTGATTTCATATCCATTACCGACCACGACTCCGTCGAGCACCAGGGTACAGCCGCCGCTCTGGCACAAAAACATGATATCCGCTATGTCACCGGCGTGGAGTTGAACGTAACGTTCCCGTACCGGGGAAAAGCGGTATCCCTGGACTTCCTGGGGTACGGGTACGACTATAAAAACGCCGGGCTGAACGAGAAACTGCGCCTGATAAGGGAGCACCGGGAAATCAGAGCGCGACAGATAGTCGGGAACCTGAACGCGGAGTTTAAAAAGGAGGGCAATCCCCCTTTCACAGACACAGACCTCAGGAAAATGCAGGAAGGCGTCGACGGGATACTGAGTCGACCCCACATCGCCGACTACCTCATCAAAAAAGGCATCGTGGCCGACCGGCAGGAGGCGTTCGATAAATACCTCATCAGGTGCGACGTGCCCAAATATCCGCTGTCTCTAGAGGAGGCGGCGGCGCTGGTGAGGACAGCGGGCGGTCGGCTGGCGCTGGCGCACCCCAACGACCCCAACGGGACATCGCTTATCAGCGTGACGAAAGACCTGGCGGAACAGGCCGAGATTATCCGGAAAAGCATGCTCGGGCTCATCGACGGGATAGAGTGTTGGCACTCGCGCGCCGAGGCGGCCACCACGCAACACTATATAGAGTTCTGTCAAAGGCACGAGCTGCTGATGACCGGCGGCAGCGACTGCCACCAGAGGCCGATAATCATGGGCACAGTGGCAGTGGGGGAAATGGTGGCGGGGGAGTTCTGAAGTTAGATATTTTCGCCCTGATAGACGCCCTTATAGCCTTCCGAGTCGCCGGTTAAAGTCATAAAGACAAGCTGGGTGATGCGGGCGTTCCTCTGGACGCGGAAACCCTGCGGATTATGAACTATCAGTAAAGACTGAGAGCGCCCCTCGTAGCCGGCGTCCCAGACGGCAGTGCCCACGCCGACGCCGCAGCGCAGCAGGGAGGAGCGGGGGCGGCCCAGAGCCATGATATTCTTCGGCAGGTGGACGATTTCATTATAGGTAATCATGTAGATACCTAACGCGAGGTCGAGATAGCCGGCGGCATCGAAAGACAAAGGCGAAAGCCAGGAGACGACCCTATCGCGGTTATCCACCGCGATCTGTCCCTTCGAACGCATCTGGGCCACATCGCGCAGGGTAATATCAAAGCCGTTCGCCTGCACCTGGTCGTCCAGGTCCAGCCAGCCCTCGATAAGCGGGGGCTTCGCCTTGAGAAGTCGACGTATATCTTTTCCCGAGAGTACCGCCATAAAACCTGTCCGCCTTCTACTTATTCAAACGACGCCGCATCGTGACCAGTGTAAGCGAAAAGAAAACGACGATATAAACCACGATGCTGCCCACCGACAGCCAGATATGTTCCGGCATTTCACCCTTAAAAAGCCCCCGCACGATTTCCACCGACGGACGCAGCGGCGTGTACCAGCTGATGTCCTGAAGCACTTTAGGAAAAGATTCCAGCGGGAAAAAGACGCCGCTCAGAAGAAACAGCGGGTTGATAATCAACGTAAAGAAGAAGTTGAAGGCGTATATCGATGGGACGATAGAGGTGTAGAACAGCGAGATAGACCCGATAAGCACACCTTCTATAAAAGTCACCGGCAGGATAAGGACCGCCCACGGCGACGCCACAAGCTGGAAGGCAGCGGCCACCAGCAGGACGATACCGCCGGTCAACATGGCACGGGTGGCCCCCCAGAAAATTTCCCCGGCGGTGATGTCCTCCACGTTCACGGGGGTAGCCATGATGGCATCGTAGGTGTGCTGGTGCTCCATGCGGAGAAA
>CAYXOZ010000209.1:0-2800 GCA_964467135.1 uncultured Dehalococcoidaceae bacterium | reverse complement strand
GAAAAAAAGGGCAGGGGAAGGGGGTGACAAAATCCCCTTCCTTTCCACCTTGGTTCGCTCTATACTTTGGGTGTGATTATTCTTGGCTACCCTGTGGCATCTTTAACACGTTCAGCGAAGGGTGCTTTACATAAATAGAAAAACGAATACCCGGTTTTTGAAGCCGATTTTACATAAATTAAAAAACAATTCAGCTACAAACTAAAACAAATCAGCTACAAAACCGCGAAAAATAAAAAAACAAATCGTTTAGGATTTAGTGCTTAGGATTTAGAGCTTTATTCAACATGTGCTCCCGCGCCTGCTGGATGAACGCCTCGAACCGTATTCCCTCCCCCGGGTCTTTCGTCCCCTCCACCACCACGTTCAGCACCGGCAGGCCGTAGTCGCGCCGGAACTGGTGTAATAGCAGGCTGACTATCGTCCCCGGCATGCACCCGAACGGTAAAATGTTTACTATCCCGTCGAAGCCGTGCTCGGCGTACTCCACCACCCGCCCCATGCTCAGGATGGCTTCCCCCTCCACGGCCGGTGTCAGGTACTGGTGCCCCCGGTCGAGGATACCCTGCGTGGGCAGTTCCCGCGCGAACGACTCTATTGAGCTGTCGAACTCCTTCCGCAGCGGCTCAGCGACCCTCTCCTGGACTATTTCGGTCAGCTTCTGCCTCGCCCAGTCTTTCCAACCGCCCTCGAGGTGTAGCCGGTTGCGCCGCTTGCGCTGGTGGTCGATGTAGTCCAGCCATTCCTCTAGTGGCGGCACACCGCACTGCGCCCCGAGCGCTTCGAGCTTCCGGACAAGCCCGTCATTGGCGAACCGGTTGCTCCGCACGAATATCTCCCCCACGATGCCGACCCGTGGTTTGCGGTTGCTTTTATCTGTTTTTATCGCCGCGAAAGCTTCTCTCGCGTGGCGGGCAAACAGCTTTAAAGCGTCGCTGTCCTGCCCGGTGGTCTTTATCAGTTTATCCAGCCACTCTTTATAGACGGCGTCCGTCTCGCCGGCATTTACTTCGTAGGGACGCCTCTCCAGCACCATTTTTTGCATCAGGTCCAGTATGGCTATTGCCCTCCAGGCGTGGAGGCGGAATCCCCGCCCCAGCGCCGCCATGTCTTTGTGATAGCCCCCCGTCTGGTCGAAGACGAGGATGGGCACCTGTTGCAGCCCCAGCTCGTCGAGTATCAGCCGGTGCAGTCGATTGTACTGCCCGAAGCGGCAGGGCCCGCTGGCCGCCGGCATGAAGAAGGCCGCTTTCTCGGGGTCGAAGTCCGCCGCCATCGTCTTTTTCACGATGTCCCCCGTGGTGATGATGCTGGGGTAACATTCCTTGCCGGTAGTGTATTTGCGGCCGGTCTCCAGCGTCAGGTAGTCGGACTCCGGCAGGGGCTCGGCGTCGACGCCGCAGCGGCGCATGGCGGCGGCGAGTATATAGCCGTGGTCAATCATGTAGGGTATATAGACGTGTCTTTGACCTGTATGGTTGGAGGAGATGCTGACCAGCGGGATGTACTTGCTCGTGCCGCGCGTGCGGGCGTTGCGGATGGTATCGATAAATGCCTCGCACCGCGTGATGATGCCGGCGTCGGCGGAATGTTCGTCTATCTCTATGGTCAGGAAGGGCTTGCCCTCGGTCTCTTTGGTGAAGAATTTTACCAGATACGAGTCGGGGCCGCAGGCAAAGTTGGTGACGTAGAGTCCGAACAGGCGCGGGTCCCTGGAGATAATCCTCCCCGCGCAGAGTATCTTCTGCCCGGCTTTCCAGTACATGTTCGGGTGGCTTTGGGCGACCTCCCCCGCGACCGATTTCAGGGGCAGGAAGTCGATGGGTATCGCCAGGATGTTCATGTCGCGGAGCTTTTCCGGTATGTTGAGCGTGATGGCTTCGTCGTAGGTGTTGTACGCCCGCCCGATGACGACTATTGCCTTTTCCTCTGGCTTGAGCTGCGCCAGGATTTCCCCGCCGCGCTTCTGCTGCCAACTGTTGAAATCATCGAGGGCTTCGAAACCTGTTCCGATAGCTTTATCGATAACCTCGTCGGAGGCGATGCCGGCGTCCCGCGCTGCCTCGTTGAGGACCCGCTTCAGCCATTCCCGACCGCGGTCGGGGTGGATAACGGGCTGTAAAATCTTGGGTTGTTTTCCCCTGGGCGTGCTTGCCCGCTGAAGTGCATTATGGCACGTAAGCGGGGTCAGCGCTTCGTTGATACGTGTGGAGCTTTTCAGGATAAAGGGCAGACTCTGTGTCAGCGGGCAGTTCCAGGACTTGTGAAAATCCTCGGAGAGCTTTTCCATGGTGCACTGGACGGGTAAAAATATGAGGTCCGGTTCTTTTTCCAGCAGGTTGAGGACATGGCCGTGCGCCAGTTTGATGGGCAGGCAAGGTTCCTCGACGATGTTTTCCACCCCCTGTCTGATTATATGGCGGTTGGTGGGGTCGGAGAGCACTACCTGGAAGCCGAGTTCGGTGAAAAAGGCTTTCCACAGCGGGTAGAGCTCGTGGAAGAACAGGACGCGCGGTATCCCCACCGTCTTACCATTCGGGTTATCCGGTTTATCTTTGGGATAGGTATTGAGTAGCTTCAGCGCGCGCTCCTCGAAAAGGCGCGGTATCTTCGAAGATTCCCGCTTTAGTTTCTGCTCGGAGCTGTCCCATTTGCCGCAGCGGGAGCCGTAAAAAAGTGGTTTCTCCCCCTCGAAAACGACCTTGTGGATTTCACAGCGGTTGGAGCAACTCTGGCACTCGAACGAGGAGAGTTCATAATTACGGCTGGCTAGGTCGAACCCGCGGAAGCGTGTTTTCTT
>CAYXOZ010000208.1:0-2806 GCA_964467135.1 uncultured Dehalococcoidaceae bacterium | reverse complement strand
CCCGTTGGACTTGCCGGCCGGGCACAAGCTCCCGTAAACAGCAGAGCTACTAAAACCAAAACTAAACAGACATTGCCAATCAATACTGACAGGTTTTTCTTTTTCATGCTAAAAATTACTATCTCCCGAACCGATGTTGATTACCGCGGAAATGAATCCTAGTTAAATTTATAGATTTTATCCCAGGCCTGGCGTTCCTCTTCATAAGGGGACGCTTCAACGTGACAATTCTTGTCCAGTATCATTGTCATGCGTTTGCTGCCGTAAACAGGCCATTTACCGATGCTTTCGCAGGATGGGTCGCCGGTACGGGCAAATGTCAGCCAGGCATCCTGCATGCATTTCGCCAGTTTATCCGCCTCCGGGCCGCTGCCGCAGAACATGTCATTATAATTGCCGAAGACAAAGCCGATTTCCAAACCATGACAGGCCCCAAAAGCGCCGCCCATGGCAGGTGATTTCCAGGTGAAGAGATAGCTGTAGGCGGCCTGTTTGTTAGCCTGTTGCGCTTCAGCGAGCCTCACGCCCGGCATCCGGAACATGTAATCGCCGAAGATAGCCGTATAAATTTCAGAGGGGGTAACGGTTTCACCGCGTTTGGCGCGAGCCTGGCGGTATGCCGTGACCAAAGTCTTAGCGTCATTTGCGGACATAGCTGTGCTGAGACGATTTATTACGCCGGCTTCGTCAATTTGATCAAAACCCGGCTCCATCATGGTAAATAATTTCCATTCATTTAGATTAGTACCAATAAGCGTAATTATGTCCTTGGAATATCCCTGCCTGGCTAATTTATTGCTATCATCGGGGATTATCTCTTCATCTATTATGGGGGCACAAATAGTTACTCCAGGGGCCTTACCTCTGCCACGCCGGCTGGCTATCATTTTCTTTTCTATCTCAAGAAGCTGTGGCGGGGTAAGCGCCCGCAACGTTTTAATGTCATTTTCTTTGATTCCGGCTGTTTCCAGGAAAAGCCGACCGTTAACATTCGCGTCTTCCAGGGAAACAGCAGAGTCGCCGGAGCCGCTTTCAAGAATACCTTTATGGAAAAGCCCCCTGGCTGAAGGCATCGCCATCAGACAGGCGATGGACATACCGCCGGCCGATTCACCGAACACAGTAATATTTCCCGGGTCGCCACCGAAAGCGGCAATATTATTCTTCACCCATTTGAGCGCTAAGACCTGGTCCATCATTCCTTCATTGCCGGTAGCGGGTATTTTGCCGCCCGTAACATCCCTGAGCCTTAAAAAGCCGAGCATTCCCAGGCGATAGTTCATGCTCACCATAACAATATTGCCGCGTTTGGGTAATACTCCTGAATCATACGAGGGGTCAGAACCGGAGCCGAGGGTAAAAGCCCCGCCATGTATCCACACCATGACCGGCCGCTTGGCATTATCCAGTCCCGGCGTCCAGACATTAATGAAAAGACAATCTTCAGATTGAGGAGGCTGGGGTGCCTGACCAAAAGGCCCCATCGGTAATACAGTCTGCGGGGCGATGGCACCGAATTCCTTAGCTTCGCGTATGCCATCCCACTTTTTCACCGGCCGCGGTGGCAGCCAGCGCAATTCGCCCGCCGGCGGCGCGGCATAAGGAATACCCTTGAAGGTGTAAAGGCCGTTTTTAAAACTACCGGCGATTTTACCGGATTTTGTCGCTACAACAGGATTTTCCCTTTCACTCATGATATTCCCCTTCTACCCATATTGTTTAACGATTTACACCGGTTATGTGCGGCAGGTTTTGATGCCCGGTTGATTTCTGTGATAAATCTCAATCGGAGCTTTAGCTGAAATTTCCCCCCGCTTCTTTTTTAAAAACCGTTCTTAACAGCCCTGTTCACTTCTGTAAATAATATCATCCTGGATTTCCGGAGAAAGCATGACAAAATAGGCGCTGAAACCTCCTACCCTGACCACCAGGTCGCGGTGCTTTTCAGGGTGGGCTTTGGCATCGAGCAACTCCTTGGTATCGACCATGTTGAACTGGATGTGCTGCCCGCCGTTCTTGAAGAATGTATCGATAAGTATCCCCAGTTTTTCCCGGCTTTCCTGGCTTTGCATGACCGTCCCGGAGAACTTCTGGTTCAAACATGAGGCATAAGACTCTTTAAAGCCTGCCTTGAGCACCGACCTGATGACGCCGGTAGGACCAAGCTTGTCCATGCCCCGCATGGGCGATATCGAGCCGTCGTTCAGGGGTTCCTTTGATTTGCGCCCGCTGGGGAGTGCGCCCACGCCCAGACCGCCGAAATAATGCCAGGACAGTCCTTCGCGGGAAATTTTACAGGGCACATCAAATGGATTTTTATACGACATGATGACGCTTCCGGAAAAAATGCCTACGTCACGGACCATCAAGTCCGCTTCATCGATATCGTTACCGAACTTGGGCGCCGCCAGGCACATCTGTCTTATTTCCTCACCTCTAGCGCCCTCGAAGTTGGTATCAAGGGCGTTCAGAAGGCCATCCATGGTCAGTTTTTTCTCGTCGAATACCAGTTTCTTGATGGCTGTCAGAGAATCTGCCGTGTCCACTATCGCCCGGTCGCTGATACCATAACTATGGTCTGCGTCCGTAATAAGGATATCCTGGCCTTTCTCCATACATGAAGGGCCGGTAATGCAGGAGTTGAATGGAAAACGCAGGTACTGCGGCTCAACGCTCTGGGCCAGGGTGCCGAGCCATAAAACCCGGTTGACGACAAACTTATACTGTTTCTTAAACGCTTCGTATAAGTCTTTAAAAGTATTGAAGTCCCGCGGGTCACCGACATCGAGCCCGACCTTTTTGCCGG
>CAYXOZ010000207.1:0-2810 GCA_964467135.1 uncultured Dehalococcoidaceae bacterium | reverse complement strand
GCCATGCCGACCATTTATCGGCGTCGACCTCCCGACCGTAGGCGGCTTTCGGCGTGATGCCGCGGGCGATGAGCGCCGCGATGGCGGCCTTGATGGCATCGCCGGCAAGGAAGGGCACCGCTCCCATCATCAGCAGTTGCGGGAATTTCACCGGCGCGCCTTTTACCAGGTCAAGCCACAGCCCGAGCTGCAAAAGTCCGGGCACGTAAACCAGAATAAAGCTGGCGAAGAGCATCAGCGCCAGCATGACGGTAAAGCTGCGCGCCCTGACGAACCTATCGGTAAAATAACCGAGGAAAAGGGCGGCCAGGATAAACCCGACGATATACCCTCCGGTGGGACCCGCCATATAAGCTAGCCCGCCGCTCCAGCCCTGGAACCAGGGCAGACCGGCGGCGCCGAGTCCGGCATATAGGGCCATGCTGACGCCCCCCCACCAGCTCCCCAATATGACGCCTGCCAGCAGCACGCCGAAGGTCTGCCCGGTAAGGGGCACGGGACTCCACGGCAGATAAAACCTGGCCTGGGCGAGCAGACCGGTAAGGGCGGCCACCCCTAAAGCCAATGCCAGCTTCCTGGGAATGCTTAGCTCGTAGCGCCAGCGGAAAACATCCAGCCTGGCACGGTCGATTCTCGCGGCGATGGTCACGTTTTCCTCCTGATGAATTTTTTATTGGAAAAATTGCCGGTGGAGTTGCGGTAAAGAAAGCCGGGGAGAAAAGACGGCTAACGCCCGGGCTTTTCCACGCCCAGGATGGCGATTTCCACCTTCTGGCCGCACTTGGGACAGGTGAGATTGATTGTCAACGGCTGCCGCATGACGCGTTCCGCCACCGCCGATACTATGGAGTCGACGCTGTCCAGACGCTTGTCCAGCATCTCAATTTGCTTCACAAGCCGTTCGAGGTCGATTTTTTCTGCCTCGTCTTGTTTCGCCAAGCCAGCCTTCCTCTCGAGCAGGTTAAATCCATTATAAATCCCGACGTGTAATATGTCAAAAAAGGCTACTTACCACTGTTAAAGCCAACCTCACTCCGGCCCCTCTTCTTATTCTTCCCCCTCTCAAGCTGGTTACCTTTTCTCCCTTAACCATCCCGACGAAACCTGTCCCGTACCGCGATACGGGAGTCGGGAACCAGAAATTTCCCTGAGCCGGGTTAGGGGGTGAGTCAGGCTCAGGTTACCAGCGTTTTCAGTTTCTTTACTATTTCCGAAATCGCTACAACCTCGAACGCTTTCTCCGCCCGCCTTTTTAGCTCAACCCCGTTCTTCTCTAGAGTCCGCGGGCTCACCGTCACCCGGAACGGTATCCCGAGCAAATCGGCGTCGTTGAACTTTACCCCGGGCGACTCCTCTCTATCATCAAACAAAACCTCTATCCCCGCCGCCTCCAGCTCTTGATATAGCTTTTCTGCCGCCTCCGCCACTTTAGAGCCCTCGCGGTACAGCGCGCAGAGATACACCTGGTAAGGCGCGACGGACACCGGCCAGGTAATCCCTTTCTCGTCGTGGTTGTGCTCGATGACCGCCGCCAGCAGTCGACTCAGCCCCAGGCCGTAGCAGCCCATGATAGTCGGTCGCTTCTCGCCTTTTTCGTCGATGAAATCAGCCTCGAACTTGCTGCTGTAGGTCGTCCCCAGCTTAAAGACGTGCCCCACCTCTATCCCCCTCGCGGAAGCCAGCGTCCCGCCGCATTTGGCGCACTTTTCTCCCGCTCGCGCCGCGGCGATATCCGCCACGGTGTCCGCCTTGAAATCCCGCGGGTAGTTGACGTTTTTCAGGTGGGTATCCGGCTTGTTGCCGCCGGCCACGAAGTTGCTTCCGGTCGTTACGGAGTCGTCGGCGATGACCTTAAAGCCTTTTAGCCCCACCGGAGACGCCGACCCCGCCACGATTCCGGCGGCTTTGACCTCTGCCTCGGTGGCCAGGCGCAGGTCGGTCGCGTGGAGCTGGTTCTTGAGCTTTACCTCGTTGACCGCGAGGTCGCCGCGGATGACCGCGAAGACCATCGCGCCGTCGGCGATATAAAAGACGGCTTTGAGCGTATGGCTCGCCGGCACTTTGAGGAATCCCGCCACCTCCTCGATGGTCGCCATGCCGGGCGTGGCTACCTCTGCGATGGGTAATGGCTCGCCCCCCTCGATTTTTTCCTTGACGCTGACCGCTTTCTCGGCGTTGGCCGCGTATTTACAGGCCGGGCAATAGATAATTTCGTCCTCCCCGTTTTCCGCCACCGCCATGAACTCGCGCGAGTCTTTCCCGCCGATGGCGCCGCTGTCCGCTTCCACGAGCATTACGGGCAGGCCGCAGCGTTCGTAAATGTTCTGATAGGCTTTGACCATTTTTTCGTAACTGACATCCAGCCCTGCCTCGTCCGCGTCGAAGCTGTAAAGGTCTTTCATATGGAACTCGCGCACCCTGATGAGCCCGCCGCGAGGCCGCGGCTCGTCGCGGAACTTGGTCTGTATCTGGTAGAGCAGTAAGGGCAGGTCGCGGTAGCTCTTTACGTACCGACTGGCCAGCTGCGTAACGACCTCTTCATGTGTGGGTCCCAGGGCCAGCGGGCGCTCCCGGCGGTCGTAAAGCGTGAAGAGTACTTTATCCAGGGCCTGGTGCCGGCCTGAATGCTGCCACATCTCGAGCGGCTGTAAGACCGGCAGGTGCACTTCCTGTCCGCCGGCTTTATCCATCTCGTCGCGGATGATTGCCTCTATTTTTCGCAGCGCCCGCCAGCCGAGCGGTAAGTAGGAATAGATGCCGGCGGCGAGCTGGTTTATCATGCCCGCCCTCACGAGTAGCTGGTGGGAAAC
>CAYXOZ010000206.1:0-2829 GCA_964467135.1 uncultured Dehalococcoidaceae bacterium | reverse complement strand
ATATCTCATTGGAATATGAAGTTCATGGTGCTGGTGAGGCAATACATTGTGACTTGGCAATACAGATTGATAATGGGGAGTCCGCAAAGCCCATTTTCCTTGTCGAAATAAAAAGAGTAAACATGGACCTTGTACACAAGCACACGGGTTATGCGGCACGCTACGCTATCGATAATGGGTGTGAATGGGTGTTGCTTACCAATGGCAGGGATTGGAAGTTATACCATATCTCTTTTACCAAACCGCCACAAACAACGTTGGTTGAATCCTGGAACTTCATTAATGATACCCCAGCAACATTAGGTGAGAAACTCGGAATAATTTGTTACAAGAGTATTAGAAAGGATAGCCTTAAAAGGATGTGGGAGAAGTACAATGTACTTACTTCTCAAAACCTCCTAAAAATATTCTTGTCAGAACAATCTATCAGGTCAATCCGAAGTAAGTTTAAGAGAGAAAATCAGGTCACAGTTACACCTGAAGATATTGTAAGTGCTATTCGGCGTATGTTGAACACAGAAGCCGTCGGCGAAATGGATAAGATTAAAATATCTCTACCGACAAAAAAACAGTTGAAACCAGCCTCGCTTAAGAGCGTAGAAGGTGAAGAAGAAACTAAGCAAGAACCTGAAATTATAAATCCTACACAGGAGGTCCTTCATGGGCAGTAAAGGCAGAAAGAACGTCAGGAAACCCAAGGGCGGCGTTAAAAAAGCCGCCCCCGCCCCCAAGAAGAAATAAAAAGGGGCAAGCTTTCATTGTCATTGCGAGCGAAGCGTGGCAATCTCCATCATCGGCTCAACCCGGTTTTAGGGATTGCCACGGTCGCTAGCGCTCCCTCGCAATGACGGAGACTCTGATTATTTTAATAACCCTGAACAACAACAGGAATAAATGATTATGCCTGAAAAACCAACCAGAATCGCCGAAGTCATCGAGGCATCCACCGCTCAGTTCACCGCCCAGTGCTACGAGCTTTATGCCCTGCCGCCCCTCGGCGGCCTCGTCCGCACCGGCGATATCTATGGCATCGTCGCCCACGCGCAGACCGCCGGCATGGAGCCGGGGCGCACGCCCATCGCCCGCGGTAAAGACGAGGCCTCGGAGGCAGCCGTCTACGAGTCCAGCCCCCAGCTTTTAAAGCTTTTACGCTCGGATTTCACCGCGGCGGTGACAGGCTATCGGGACGGAGATAAAATCTTTCAATACCTCCCCCCGCAGCCCGCCCGTATCCACGGCTTCGTCTATTTGTGTCAACCGGAGGAAATCAAAGAGTTCAGCAAGTCGTTCGACTTCCTCCAGATATTAATTAACGCCTCCCTCCCTGTTCCCCCCGAGGAGCTTGTCGCGGCGACTCTCCGGCAGATGAGCCAGGCGCAGGACGACCCCCGCGCTTTCCTGGTGGCGGCGGGTAAAGCGCTGGCAAACCTGCTCAGCAACGATTTTATCAAACTGAAAAACATCCTGGGCGGGCTGCGTTAACCATCCTCCCCTGAGTGTCAAATTCCCCTTGCTTCTTCGCCCTTTTTAGCGCATTATATAGCTGGAAAGAGTCGTTGTTCTACTCTTTTTAGTTTTTAATTTGTGTCTTTGAGATTCTTGTCCTGAGCTTATCGAAGGATGATTTTTGATTTTTGATATTTTAAACCGACTTACCATAAATCGAAAAACGAATACCTGGTAAATGAAGCTGGACTTTCCATAAAGTGAAAAACGAATACTGAAGCTGATTAGCTACGGAAAAACAAAAAAATATTTAAAAAACGAATAAACGAATCGACTTGGGGATTTACCGATGGATCAGGAAAATAGTCAAAAGCTCGGCATCGTTACCACTGCCTCGCTGGAAAAGGGCGTTGACATCCGCCTCGATGCCCCCGTCTCCGTCGAGGACATGGTCGTCGGCCGCTATGTCACCATCGAAGGGCAAAAACGCCGCTTCTTCGGCATGATTACCGATGTCCGCCTCGGTGTCACCGACGACCGCCTCTCCCTTTCCCCACCCGATGTCGCCGACCCCTTTATTAAAGATGTTTTAACCGGCACGAGCACCTTCGGGCAGATTCACGTCACCCCCATGCTCACCATTAGCGGCGATGCCCCATCCCTGCTGGAAGGCCCCCAGCCCGTCAAGACCATCCCCGCCCATTTCTCCCCGGTTAACCTTGCCTCGGAGCGCGATATGGAGCTGGTCTTCGGCAAGGAAGATAAAGAGCGTTTCTTCATCGGCAACCCGCTGGACATGGAGACCAAGCTCTGCCTCAACCTCGAAGAGTTCGTCAAACGCTCCAACGGCATCTTCGGCAAGAGCGGCACCGGCAAGACCTTCCTCACCCGTATCCTGCTCATCGGTATCCTGCAAAAAAGTAAAGCGGTCAACCTGATTTTCGATATGCATAACGAGTATGGCTGGGAGGGTTCTTCCGAGGGTTCGACGGGCAAAGTCAAAGCCTTGAAACAGCTTTTCCCGGCTAAGGTGGCCGTCTTTACCCTCGACGAGGAGAACTCACGGCGCCGGGGCGTCAAGGTCGATTTTGTCGTTAAAATCGGCTATGACGAAATCGAGCCGGAGGATATCGTGCTGCTGCGCCAGACCCTCAATCTGACCGACCTTGCTGTCGAGGCCAGCTACCAGCTGCGCCGCCGCTTCGGTAAGAGCTGGATTCAAAATACCCTCGATACGGAAGACCCCGATGAACTGAAGCGACTTTTAGAAGAAACTAAAATCCACGAGAGCACACTTCAGAGCCTCAAACGCGGCCTGGCTACCATCCGCCGCCTGCCCTTTATAGAGACGCACGCTCCGGTCGACGCCGTAAAAAATATCCT
>CAYXOZ010000205.1:0-2834 GCA_964467135.1 uncultured Dehalococcoidaceae bacterium | reverse complement strand
ATGAACGGCTTTGAGGTTTGCCGCATTCTGCGTAAAGATATGAACGTCCCTATCCTGATGCTGACCGCTCGGTCCGACGAGACCGATAGGATTATCGGACTGGAAATCGGCGCGGACGACTACGTGACCAAGCCTTTCAGCGTCAGGGAGCTGCTGGCCAGGGTGCGCGCGATGCTCCGGCGCAGTAAAATGACGGAGGCAGTCTCATCAGCCGCTCCGGTTTCCCTGAAAATCGGCGACCTGGAAATCGATATCGCCCGTCACCGCGCCTCTCTCGCCGGGGCCGGGCTGGAGCTCTCCCCCAAAGAGTTCGACCTGCTTGCTTTTCTTGCCAGGAACCAGGGGCTGGTCTTTAGCCGCGCGCAGCTCCTGGAAAAGGTCTGGGGTTACGACTTCGCCGGCGATACGCGCACCGTTGATGTCCATGTCCGCTGGCTGAGGCGTAAGATAGAGACCGACCCCGCCCATCCCGGGCGCATCGTGACTGTCCGCGGCACCGGATATAAGCTGGAGGGTTAATTTGCGCAGTTTCCAGTGGCGTATCGCCGTACCGTTCATTGTTCTTATCATTGCCAGCATGGTGGTGCTGGGCATCTACCTCACGAGTTCCGCCAGAAATTCGCAGCTTGATGACCTGCGTTTCTACCTGGAGCAGGAGGCGAAAATTACCGCCGAGGCCGCTCTGCCGGTTCTGGAGGGATTTGGCGACTCCCCGGACTCCCTGGCGAAACGACTCGGCCGGGAAATCGATAGCCGTGTGACGATTATCGCCGCGGACGGCACTGTCCTGGGCGACTCTATAGAAGACCCCGCCCGGATGGAGAACCACGCCGGCCGCCCCGAGGTGAAGGACGCCCTGGCGACCGGCCTCGGCGAGTCCGTGCGTTTCAGCACTACCTTGAACCGGCAGATGATGTACGTCGCGGTAACGGTCGGCCGTGAGGGTGAAATCCTGGGCATCGCCAGGGTGGCGCTTCCCCTGACCGCGGTTGAGGAATCGGTGAACCGCGTGACGCGTTCGATTATCCTGGCCACGGCTATTATCGCCGTGCTGGCGGTGCTGGCCGCCTGGCTTATCGCCCGGACGACCACCCGGCACATCCGCCGACTCACCCGGGCGGCGCGGGGCATCGCCTCCGGGCAGCTTGCGCAGAAGATTACCGTGTCCACCGGCGACGAAATCGGCCAGCTTGCCCATGCCTTTAACGAGATGTCCGCCAATCTTAAGGCGACCGTGGACGCTATTTCCACCGAGAAAGCCCGACTCGATGGCGTCCTCGCCAGTATGGCTGACGGCGTTATCATGACCGGTGTCGGCGGAGACGTCATCCTGGCCAATCGGGCGGCCGGTTTGCTTTTCGGATTTAGAGAGTCGGAGGTTGTTGATAGGCCCCTCATCGAAATCGTCCACGACCATGAGGTCGACGAGCTGCTAAAGCAGTGCCTCCAGACCGGCCGGGAGCAGACCATCCAGTTCGAGAGCGGGCGCGGTCGGCGTTTCCTGCGGGCTATCGCCGTGCCTCTCCGGAGCGAGGGCCGCCTGAACGGGGTGCTGGTGCTTTTCCAGGACCTGACCGAGCTGAGAAATCTGCAGACCATGCGCCGGGAGCTGGTCGGCAATATCTCCCACGAACTGAGGACCCCCATCGCCGGCATTAAGGCCATGGTGGAGACGTTGCGTAACGGCGCTATCGATGATAGGCAGGCGACCATGGATTTCCTGGCGCGTATTGAAGGCGAGGCCGACCGCCTTACCCAGATGGTCGCCGAGCTCACCCAGCTTTCCCGTATCGAAAGCAACCGCCCCGAGCTGAGAATGGAGTCGGTGAATCTCAACACCCTGGTGGCTGAGGTGCTGGAGGAGCTGGCCACGCTGGCGGAGAGGCAGGAGGTCGTCCTGAAAAAAGAGCTTTCTCCCGCCCTTCCCTCGGTGCCCGCCGACCGCGATAGGGTCCGGCAGACCATCGTCAACCTGGTGCATAACGCTGTCAAGTTCAACAAGCCCGGCGGCGATGTGACCGCTTCCACCGCTTTCGATACTGGATCCGTTAGCTTTACCGTGACTGATACCGGCATCGGTATCTCTCCGGACGACCTGCCCCATGTCTTCGAGCGCTTTTATAAAGCCGATAAAGCCCGCTCCGGTGGCGGGAGCGGGCTGGGTCTGGCTATCGCCCGGCATACCGTCGAGGCGCACGGTGGCGTCATCCGCGCGCAGAGCGTCGTGGGCAAGGGCTCCACCTTCACTTTCACCCTTCCCCGCTCTTAATCCCCCCAAAATTTAACAAAACCTTAACATCCCCTTAAAAAATCTTTAAACTCCGCGCCTTAAACTATTAATAGATGGATAAGAAAAAAGTTCTCTTTATCTGCGTTCACAATTCCGGCCGCAGCCAGATGGCGGAAGCCTTTTTCAACCGCCTCGGCGGCGGAAAAGTAACCGCTTCTTCCGCCGGCACTGAGCCGGGCTCGGCGGTCAACCCGACTGTCGTTCAGGTGATGCGTGAAGCGGGACTGGATATCAGCCGGCAAAAACCTAAGATGCTCACCCTGGAGATGATGGAGGGCGCGGATAAAGCTATTTCTATGGGTTGCGGCGTCGCCGAGGCCTGCCCCGCCGCCCTCGTCCCGATGGAGGACTGGGAGATTGAAGACCCGGAGGGAAAGCCGGTGGAAAAAGTCAGGGAAATCAGGGACATTATCCGGAACAAAGTGGAAAAGCTGATTAAGGAACTATACCCGGACGTCCGTTTAGAATCGAAAGGGGGTGAAAGATGAAAATATTCACTCTTACATCCGTAGACGCTGAGTTGCGTCGGTAAATAACTGAATAA
>CAYXOZ010000204.1:0-2840 GCA_964467135.1 uncultured Dehalococcoidaceae bacterium | reverse complement strand
CCGCCGTGACAGCTCTTGCAGGTGGTTTTTATGATTTTCTTCTCAGTCATTTAATGCTCCAGATTGCATGATGCGAATATAATCTAATACGCGGCGACTCTCGGCAATAACGGCCGGTAGATGCCAACCTTTAACAGACAGTATTTCAGGGCGAATGCCCCGAGCGTATGCGACGCGACAGCAATAATCAGGAGAACGGTGGAGGCCTCGCCGCCGCTGAAAAGGCTGACTACCGAGACCGCGGCCGGTACCGCCAGCCCGAGAACGACCAGCCCGCCCCAGAACATAAAGGAGGAGGGCCCCTTTACAAGCTCTTGAATTGAAAGCTTGGCTACCGCCGAGGTATATCCGGCGGAGATTAAATAGGTGACGATGAGCAATATATTTATCAACAGCAGGTAGCGACTCCCCGTTTCCGCCCAGGCCACGCTGGCGTCTCCCCCCGCCAGCCCTACCGCCATGATGAGTCCGAAGCCGTCGGCGACCCCCGCCAGCATTATCACCACCGGCAGAAGTCCCTGGTTCCAGAAGGGAATCCCTTTAACGTAGTTCATGATGAAGCCGCCGTAGATACCGACCCCCAGCGCGGATAGCCCGGCCAGCACGCCAAATACGTAGTAAATGGGGTCAGCTATCGATTGCCCTATCAGTTTAGCGAGGTCGGGTTGGCCGAACACGAGCTGGATGAAGGCAAAGGTGCCGAAGAAAACGGAGAATAAGATGCCGCGGGCGAACCACGAGGTCTTCCAGGCATTAGAGAAGGGCGGCATGGTCCGGTAGAACCGCCAGGGTTTGCCGAAGTAGGCGATGTGGATAGGCAGCTTTAAAAACATGATTATCAGCCACCCCACCAGCAGGCCCCACCAGCTGTGTACGAAGAGAGAAACGAGATATAATCCCGCCCCCAGACTGGTAAAGGTCTCGGCAATCCATATCATGATGCCGCGTCTCTCGATCCACTCCCTCTGGTGCATCGGTTTGACCATCCACTCGTGGGTGGTCATCCACTGGCGTGTCGCCATTTGAGGCATTATTAGCTCTCCTTGTTCTTCTTGAAAATTTCCCTCGCCCTGGCTTCCATGGTGCTGAGGTGCTGCATGTGGGAAGCGGTCTGCGCCTCCCGGGGCGCGATGTTAGAAGGCGCGTTGCCTATCTTGCCGTCGATATAGTAGACTGACGGCTCGGTGCCGTACTCGGGATGAAGCTGAAAAGCGTTATTCTCTCTAATCAGGCGCGAAACTTCGCTGTTCGGGTCGTCCAGGTCGCCAAAGGTCAAAGCCCTGGCCTGGCAGGTGTTGACGCAGGCGGGAGTGGCTTCGCGGTCTTTGCCCGGCACCAGTCCCTTGGCCATCCCCGCATCAATTCTTTCCAGGCAGAAATCGCACTTTTCGGTCGTCCCGGAGACATGGGGGTAAAGCTTGCGGCCGGCCTTCTCGAAGCGCGTCCGTTCGTAACCGGGGAAATAGCCGGGGTCTTTATCGCGGGAGAAGAAGGTGCGGTTCTGGTAGGGGCAGACGACCACGCAGTAGCGGCAGCCGACGCAGATATTGTTATCGACGTAGACGATACCGTCGGGGCGTTTCTTGGTGGCTTCGGCGGGGCATACCTCGACGCAGGGGGCCTCTTTACACTGGTTACAGCGCACGGGGATGGTCGTAAGCTCCTGCCCGGGTTTATCGGTTTCCCAGGCAATAAGACGCGGCCACGTCATACCGAGGGGCAGAAAATGCTCGATACGGCAAGCAGCTACGCAGGCGTGGCAGCGGGTACACTTTGCCAGGTTAATCACCATGCCCCATCTCATCAGAGGTCCTCCTCCTTTAAGTTTACGGGATTTTGCTACGACTGTCTAGAAATACGGTACAAACGGATATTTACTAATAAATTACCAGAAAGGCGTAAAAAAGTCAAACAAGTATGCGCAATCCACGAATAATCCCCGTGTTTTAATGTCAAAAGGGCGTTAATGGCTCGAAAAATTCCGCAATCTGTTGGCGGGCACCTGAAAGCGGTGCTATATTATCTGGATCCGGGTATCGTCCAAACTGTAAATCCGCTGTGCTATTGGGTCTTTTATGCCGACTCTAACCCATTTAAGGGGGGACATCACATGACCGCTTATGTTATGCGCCGTATATTAATCGGTGTTATCGTTCTCCTCATTGTCACGATGATGGTCTTTCTGGTCGTGCGACTGCTACCAGGCGATCCCCTCGTAATCTTCCTGGGGCAGTCTTTCACCCAGCAGCAGCAGCGTATCGGTCCCGAGGAGTATGATGCGCTGAGACATCAATGGGGACTGGACAAACCGATGCCCGTGCAGTACTGGGACTGGTTGACCGACGTTTTACGGGGTGACCTCGGGAAATCTATCAAAGTAAATGTTCCTATTTCCACGCTCATTGCTGAACGCATGCCGCGTACCATCTACATTGGTATCATCACCCTGGTGTTCTCCAGCGTGTAAGGTTTAATGCAGGTAACAATAGCTTTTTTTGTGGAACCCCGCCTCTACTGCAAATTATTTGCATCAAATTAACAGAATCTCTGGTTGAAGACTATCCGAACAACTGGCTATCCTCGGAAAGGAGGCAAGCGGCCTCCGCTTTTTACACCAGGGTAGAACATCGTGCACAGAGATTGTATGCTGTTGTATACTAATCCCCTGGAAAAATATATGGAAATAGGTGAGTTTCGCAACAAGGTCAACGGTCCTCAAGTTGCACAGCTCCCTGATAACATTCTGGATGCTGTGTTGGCTCTCAAAGCCCGCCTTAGGGATTCGAACATGGATTCGAATTCCATTGGGGGCATTCTAATTCCTCCGCTTTCACCGTATA
>CAYXOZ010000203.1:0-2854 GCA_964467135.1 uncultured Dehalococcoidaceae bacterium | reverse complement strand
AAAGAAACGTGGGGGAGGGGCGGGGAAAGAAGGCAGCCCTCACCCCATCTACTGCACCGAGCAATCTGTGCCCTCTCCCATAAAGGGAGAGGGTTACTTCCATAAAAACTGACAGACCCGTCAGAACTAAGTCGTTCCCAACTGGATAAGCTGGCCGAGCATGTAACTGCATTTATCCGAAGCCAGGAAAGCCACCACCGGCGCGACATCGCGCGGCTCGCAGAGTCGATGAATCAAAGAAGCCTTTTTCTCTTCTGCTAACATGGCTTTCGGGGCGCGGTAGACCAGGCCGGTCTTGCCCAGCCCGGGACCCACCGCGTTAACGATAATACCGTACTGCGCCACCTCGCGCGCCAGCGCTTTGGTGAACTGGACGACGCCACCCTTGGCGGCGCCGTAGATAGAAATATCCGGGATGCCCTGCCCGCCCGAGGTATTGATAATGCGGCCATACTTGCGGGCGATCATCTGGGGTAAAACGGCGCGGGCCATCCGCATCTGGCCGACCAGATTAGTCTGGATATCGAACTCCCAGTCCTCTTCCGTCATTTCAATGAAAGGCCGGAGCTGACTGGAGGCGCCGGCATTATTCACGAGGATATCGATTTTACCGAACTTATCAATCGTTTTTTCAACCATGGCATCGACCTGCGCCTGTTTAGTCACGTCCGCTTTCACGGCCAGGGCCCGTCTTCCCAGAGCCTCGATTTCTCCGGCGGTCTGCTTCGCCCCGGGGAGGTCGATATCGGCGCAGACGACGTCGCACCCCTCCTCCGCTAAAGTCACGGCGATAGCTTTACCGTAGCCTATCTGGCTGCCCGCCCCCGTGACGATGGCAACTTTTTCCTTTAAAAGCAGGTCCATGATGCGCCTCCTTTTTGCCTCGCGCTAGAGAGTATAGACTAAACTCGCTTATGTTTCCAGCGACCCGACCTGAAATAGATGATAAAGATAATCGCCGAGGAGACCGTATCCGCCACGAGCGCCCAGCGGATGCCGTAGACGCCCAGATTAGCTACCTTCGGCAAAAGAACTGCGAGCGGCACGCGGATGCCCCACATGGTAACGAGGTCGATGATAAAGGCAATCAAAGTATCACCGACGCTGTTCATAATGCTCATCATCACCATCATCAAGCCATTGAACATGTAGCTGACAGTTTGTATCTTGAGGAACTTGCCGGCCATATCAACGAGGTCGGGCTCGGCGTTGAAAATAGTTACGATATAGTCAGCCCAAATCAACACGACAACGGCGAAGACTAACATCACCGAGCTGAAAAGACCGATGGCAATCCAGGCGGTCTTCTCGGCGCGCTGCGGCTGTTTCGCTCCCAGATTCTGGGCGGCCAGTATGCCGGCGGCGGCGCCCAGGCCCATGGCGGGCATGAGTATCAGCATATCGATGCGAGACACCAGCATATGGCCGGCAATGGCGAGCGTGCCGAACGGAGCGACAAACCACATAAAAACGATGTTGCCGATGTTCATGTGGATGCCGCCCAGCGAAGCGGGTATGCCGATTTTCGTGATGCGCCAAATCATGGACCAATCGAAGTGAAAATTACGCAGGGTAAGGCGCAAGCGGGTATGGCCGCTAAAGATAATCCAGAGCGAAATAGCCGCGAAGACGCCCTGGGCGATAATCGCCGCCAGCGCCGCGCCCCTGACACCCATCGCCGGGAAGATGCCCCACCAGCCGAAAATCAGTAACGGAGACAGGATGATATTGAAGCCCCGTGTGGCAAGGCTGATTTTCATCGGGGTCTTAGCATCGCCGGAGGCCTGCATAATCCGCTGCGCCAGGCCGGCGAAAGACATGGTAAAGGTACCGATAAGCTCGATACGCAGATAGGTGGCACCGGCAGCGATAACATCCGGCTCGAGTTTCCACAGACTTAAAATAGACTCGGCGAAGAAAACACCTATCAGCGCCAGGAACAGAGACAAAGCCACACCGACGACGAAAGCCTGCTGGGAAGCATGGTTGGCCTGGGCGTCATCACCGGCGCCGACGGAACGGGCGATAATCGCCTGGAGACCGGTGAAAAAACCGAATATCAGGGAGTTGATCAGCATAACGATGGTGCCGGACATCATCACGCCGGCCATGGGCGCGGAGCCGAGCCGGCCTATCCAGATAGCGTCAATAAAAGGCCCCAGCGTCATGAGGCTGGAGCTTACGGTCATGGGCCATGCCAGCGACCAGAGATTGCCGGTGATACTGCCTTTGGTCCAGTCGCGGAGCAAGGGATTCTTTTCCTGACCAGCGGGCTTATCTTCTACCAAACAGCGATTCCTTTCCGCGGGAATAGTTAAACTTAAAGCGGGAACAATTGTTAATATCTGTTAACTGAACAAGTCTTATATCATCGCTTTCAGGCACTATTGCATGACAAAGGTCTTCGATATATCGTTGACGATTACGGTGTAGGTTTCACCCCTGGTAAAATCCGATCCAAGGTTTTCATTTTTTTCAAAGAAGCCGTAAATCTCGGTGCAAATGGCCTCTTTAGGTCGCTGGACGGTGACGGTAATTTTGACGGTCTTATCAGTGCGCTCGGTCTTGAGCTCGCGGAAGGTGGTGCAGCCGTCCGGCAGGCCCCCCTTGATATAAACGATTACCTGGGGCGGCAACGACTTGGCGAAAGAAATATTGACCTCGTGGATGGGCGCCGGCTTGATTTCAATATCTTCGCCTTCCGACGGAGAGCCGCAGCCGGGGACAAGTAAAACCGTAAAAATAGCGATTACGAAAAATAAATATTTTTTCATTTTAACCTCCGTTTTCCGGCGCGGCAGCATTTATATATAACGATCTTGCGTAGCGGGGAAATATGGGGAAGGGGGGACTC
>CAYXOZ010000202.1:0-2863 GCA_964467135.1 uncultured Dehalococcoidaceae bacterium | reverse complement strand
TCATATCAGTCGCAAAAGGGGATGCCCCCGCCGACCTCATTCTCGCCAACGCCCGCGTCGTTAATACTTTTAGCGGCGAGCTGGAAAAGGCCGATGTCGCCATCTACGATGGCCTTGTCGCCGGGGTCGATGAATACCGTCAGGCTAAAGAAATCATCGACCTCGACGGGAAATATATAGCGCCGGGACTCATCAACGGCCATACCCATCTGGAAAGCTCGATGCTGGATGTCAGCCAGTACGCCCGCGCGGTGGTCGCCCGCGGCACATCGGCCATCGTTACCGACCTCCATGAAATCACCAATGTCTGCGGTCTCAAGGGGATTAAGTACGTGCTGGACTCCGCCCGGCATTTACCGCTTGAGCTTTTCCTGATGGCGCCCTCCTGCGTCCCCTCAACCCGACTAGAGACGTCCGGCGCGACTATCACTGCCGCTGATATCAAGAAAATCCTGCGTTATCCCGAATGCATCGGGCTTGGCGAGGTGATGAACTACCCGGGCGTTCTGGCCGGGAATACCGCCGTGCTGAAAAAAATTGCCGCGGCGCGACATAAGGTAATCGATGGCCATGCACCCGGCGTGAAAGGCTATGACCTTAACGCCTATGTCGGCGCGGGCATTCATTCCGACCACGAGTCGGTCTCGCTGGCGGAGGCGGAGGAAAAGCTGCGGCGGGGCATGTACGTGATGATTCGCGAGGGCTCCACGGAAAAGAACCTGGAGGCTTTGTTGCCTATAGTGACGGACAGGACCTGGCCGCGCTGTTGCTTCGTGGTGGACGACCGCCATGCTGGGGATATCCTCCGTGACGGCGATATCGATGCCGTGGTGCGCAAGGCGATAAAACTCGGGCTCGACCCCATACGCGCTATCCAGATGGCGACCATTAACACCGCCACGTATTTCCGGCTTTCCGGATTGGGAGCCGTCGCCCCGGGCTATTTTGCCGATCTGGTCGTCCTTGACAGCCTTAAAAATTTTAACATAAATATGGTCTTTTACCGCGGCCGCCTGGTGGCGCGGCAGGGCAAGCCTTTATTCACTGCCCCTCTCCCCACCCGTAGTCGTCTATCTCATACGGTCAACGTCAAGCCGTTTTCGATTAATGTTTTACGACTCCGTACTAAAAGTGATACCATGCCCGTCATTGAAGTAGTGCCGGGCCAGATTATCACCCGTAAAAAAATGATGAATGTAAAAACCACCGATGGTTTCGCCGTTGCTGATACCGAGAGCGATATCCTTAAGGCTGTTGTTGTGGAGAGGCATAAAGCCACGGGCCATATCGGCCGGGGTATGGTGACCGGCTTCGGCCTCAAGCGGGGGGCGCTAGCCTCGTCTATCGCCCACGACTCCCATAATATCGTCGCCATAGGCGTGTCTGACGGCGATATCTATACCGCCATTAAAGCGGTCGAGCGTATGCAGGGCGGGCTGGTAGCGGTCGCCGACGGGAAGGTAATCGCCAGCCTGGCAACGCCTATCGCCGGACTGCTTTCCCCCGAGCCTCTGGAAGCGGTCGTGGCAGGGTTGGCAAAGCTGGACCGGGCCGCCCACGACCTGGGTTCCGCCCTGCCTTCTCCCTTCGCCACGCTGTCGTTTTTAGCCCTGCCCGTCATCCCCGAGCTGCGCCTGACCGACCTCGGTCTGGTGGACGTCAGCGCGTTCAAGCTGATAAAATAAGAGAAATTTTATGCGCCATACTACTGCCGAGCCCATCTTTGAGAACCGCTATGACGCCGGCCGTAAGCTCGCCGAAAGGCTTAGTGAGTACGCCGGCAAGTCGGCGGTGGTGCTCGGTATCCCCAACGGCGGCGTGGCCGTGGCTTTAGGAGTCGCCCTGGGACTGAACGCCGAGCTCGACCTCGTAATCTCGCGGAAAATACCGCTGCCGCTCTCGCCGGAGGGCTGTTTCGGCTCCGTCACCGACGACGGCACTACTATTCTGGACGAGGACATTGTCAAGAAAGCCGGACTTAGCCAGACGCAGATAAATTACCAGGTGAGTCAGGTGAGGTCGGACATCCGCCATCGCGCCCTGTTGTACCATAAAGATAGACCGCCCGTCTCTATCGCCGGGCGTATCGTTATTATTATTGATGACGGTCTGGCTTCGGGGTACACGATGCGGGCGGCGGTGGAGTCGCTGCGCCACCGCAAGCCGGATAAAGTTGTCGCCGCCGTGCCGGTAGGCCCGCTGGCAGTGGTGGAGGGGTTAAGGAAAGTGGCGGACAGCGTGGTCACCTGCGAGACCGGTAAAGAGCTCCGGTTCTATATTGCCGACTACTACCGTTACTGGCACGATATCACGGACGCCGAGGTGCTGCACTGTATAAAGGAGTGGAGGATGAGGAGGTACGGGCCTAAGATTGAGGTGAGGGGGAAGGGGAGATCGGCGTAAACGAAAGCCGGCCTTTGTCCAGGAACAGGAAAAGGCGAAGTCAGGGCATCACCTGGGCGGCGACGCGTCTTTGAGTGCTTCTGAAGCCGGTTTACCACCGACACCCCAGTGCGTTTTGGGAATTTCGTAAACGATTACTTCTACAGCATGTTCCGGGACGCCCAAATCCACCATAACATCTGTCAAACCACGTATCATCTTTTTAACCTGTGCCTTTCCCACACCTTCCCAGAAGTCAACGCGGATAATCGGCATACTCTACCTCCTCACTAGGTTTTCCATCCGAAAGTAGTTTCAAATTTAGTCATATCAAAGCTCAACCGATTTAGTTACCTCTTTACATCCCCCCGTCCACGCCCAACACCTGCCCCGTGATATATCGCGCTTCTTCGCTCGCGAGGAAAGCTACCGCTTCGGCAACGTCCCGCGGCGTGCCCGCGTATCCCACCGGGATGCGCTT
>CAYXOZ010000201.1:0-2874 GCA_964467135.1 uncultured Dehalococcoidaceae bacterium | reverse complement strand
CTGGCGGCCCAGTCCAATCACGGGATTAGCGTGGGGTTGTACTCTGATTTAACGGAATCAGAGATTAAGTACATCTCATGCAATTCCGAATCCACTTTTGCCTTTGTCGAGGACCAAGAGCAGGTCGATAAAATCCTCCGGATAAAGAACGAGCTACCGGCACTAAAGAAGATAATTTACTGGCGGTATAAAGGTCTTTCCCATTACCGGGACCCCGAGCTCATCGGGTACCAGCAGGTGCTGGAACTTGGGCGTGATTATGAAAAGACCCACCCCGGTTTATTCGAGGAAAATGTAGCCAGTGGGAATACCGGTGATATATGTTCTCTTATCTATACTTCCGGGACTACCTGTGATTTCCCCAAGGGAGCCATGTACTCATTCAAGACGATACGGTGCGGCTCTGAATATTACCTGCACTTGGACCCGTGGTATGAGAGAGATAACATGGTCTCATATCTGCCCCCGGCCTGGATATTCGAGCAATGGTTCGGCCTGGGTTGCCACCTGCTTTCCGGCAGCGCAATTAACTTTCCCGAAGAGGCGGATACGCAACAGCAGGATATTCGGGAGATAGGGCCAACGATGATGTTCTATAGCCCCCGCCTCTGGGAGAGCCAAGCCAACTGGATCCAGGCAAGGGTTCAGGGTGCTGATTTCGTTAAAAAATCCATTTACCGCCTCTTCATGCCCGTAGGCTACAAGATGGCCGATTTCAAATTCAGAAAGCAGAAACCGGGGTTACTCTGGGGCATGCTCAACGCGCTGGGGAACCTGTTTCTATTTAAGCCTGTCAGGGACAGCCTCGGGCTTACTAATGCCAGGATTTGCTACACGGCTGGTTCGATGCTTAGCCCGGATATTATCAGGTTCTTTCATGCTTTAAAAGTGCCTCTGAAAAGCATTTATGGGTCGACCGAGGGGGGAGCGTTGGCTGGAGCCAGCAACAATGATATTCGCCCGGATACAGTCGGTACGCTTAATCCGGGTGTCGATGTTAAAATTACCGAAGCCGGAGAGATCATCAGCCGGCAGCCCGGCACTTTCCTGGGTTACTATAACGACCCCGCGGCTACCGCGAAGATTCTCCAGGACGGTTGGTTCCATAGCGGTGATAGCGGATATTTTACTGAGGATAAACATCTAGTATTCGTGGACCGACTTAAAGACATCGTTGAACTCACCTGTGGCGATAAACTGGCACCCCAGGATATCGAAAGCCGGCTGAAATTCAGCCCTTATATTAAAGATGCCTGGATACTGGCAGGGCCAGGCAGGGAGTATCCATCGGCGGTTATTATCATTGACCATGAAAATGTCGGCCATTGGGCTGATAAGCGAAAGGTGACCTATACTACTCATACCGACCTTTCCCAGAAACCTGAGATTTACGAACTTGTCGAGCAGGAAATAGCCAGAGTAAACAAAGACCTGCCGCCTGGTTGCAGGGTCAGGAAATTTGTCAATCTACATAAGGAATTTGACCCCGATGAGGCAGAGTTGACCAGGAACCGGAAGTTAAGAAGGGCGTTCGTCGAAGAGCGCTACCGCAGCCTTACCGAAGCTATTTACGGCGGTAAAACCGAAGTTCCAATAGAAGCTCAAATAAAATACCGGGACGGAAGGACAGGTACTATTAAAACGATTATTAACATTAAATCCATCAAGGGGACCAACCGATGACATTCTTGCTGCAACTCTTGGCAACCGGCTTCGGCCTGGGGATGGTCTATGCCCTCATCGCTATCGGTTTTGTTATCATTCTTAAATGCTCCAAGGCGTTCAATATCGCCCAGGGACAGTTTGTGATGATAGGCGGTTACCTGGGCTACACCTTCCTGGTAACCTTCCACCTGCCAGTCTGGGCTAGCCTTATAGCCGCGGTAGCCGTGGCCGCTATTATGGGTCTGCTAATTGAGCGCCTTACTCTACGCCCCCTGGTGGGTCAATCGGTGCTGGCCATTATCATGATGACCATCGCCCTGGGGACCATACTGAATGGAATAGCAACTCTGGTCTGGGGCAGCGAATACAAGACCTACCACGGGGTACTGCCGACTATAACTCTGAAAGTCGGTGAGCTATCCGTACCCCCAGAGACATTAATTGGCATTATTGTATCTGTTATCGCGGTCGCGATACTTATGATTCTCTTCCGCTTCACCAAGGCTGGACTGGCCATGAGGGCCACCGCCGAAGACGAACAGGTTGTGCAAAGTGCCGGTATTAAGGTAACCACAATTTATGCCATGTCCTGGGCGATTGCCTGTGTAGTCGGCGTCATTAGCGGTATCCTTCTCGGCGGCGTGTCCGGGGTCTCGACAGCGCTGGCGGAGGCGGGTATGAGAGCCTTCGCGGTGGTGCTGCTGGGTGGGATTGACTCTATCGGCGGAGCCATCGTCGCCGGAATCATACTGGGTATGCTGGAGAATGTCGCGGCCGGTTACCTTGACCCGCTGCTTCCCTCCGGCGGTGGGCTGGCTAATGTCTTTCCGTTTATTATCATCATCATTGTGCTGATCCTTAGACCTCACGGTCTATTCGGCCTGGCCAGGATTGAAAGGATTTAATCATGAGTTTACCCAGCGGGGTCTTTCAGGAAAGCTACGCTCAGGACATGGCCATCTTCCGCACTAAGACGCAGTGGCTATTGTTGCTGGCTTTCCTTATCCTGGTCTTTACCATGCCTGTGTATTCCAGCGATAGATTGTTGACCATAGTCACCATCATGGGCATCACCATCGTTAGTGTTCTCGGCCTTAGCATTCTGACGGGTTACTGCGGGCAAATTTCCCTCGGTCATGCTGGTTTCATGGCGGTGGGGGGCTATGTGTCCGCGATCCTTACCGCCAAGCTCGGCTGGTCGTTCTGGGC